>JAENWY010000377.1 GCA_016649775.1 Spirochaetaceae bacterium | reverse complement strand
CTTTGAGTGAGCATCAGAACCTAAAATAATAGGTGCTTTTAAATCATTTAAGACTTTAACTAAAGATAGACTAGGATAAAAGGTTGTTCTATAACCTCTAGAAATAGCACCCGTATTTATTTCAATAATTTTACCTAAGTTTATTACTTCTTCTAAAGCATTAGTTGCCATATCAAGATATTCTTTTGAGTTAACATCAAATATAGGATCTATTTCATTGAATTTTGTATATAAATCAAAATGTGCTAAAATATTATAAGGATTGCGTTTTGCAAAAGCTATCATCTCTTCTAAGTAGGCAATTAAGAGATTTTTAGTACCTCCAAATATATCAACAATTTTTCTTGAGGTTTCAGCATCAAAATCGATTGAATAGAATTCATTATTTTTTTTTATATAATGAATGGATCCAATGGTGTAATCTAGCTTTACTTTAGGAGTATATGAGAAAGCATCAAGTTCTAAACCTTTATAGATGTTAATCTGGCTCTTATACTTTTCTTTAAGAGTATCTAATAAGTTAAAGTATTTAATATAATCCTTTTGTAGCATGACTATACCATCTTCACTACAAACATCATCAGCGTGTTCGCTAAAACCTAAATCACTAAAGTTTAGTTCAATGGCTCTATTAATCATTTCTTCTGGTGTATTTTTGCCATCACTGTATATTGTATGAGTGTGTAGATTAAATTTAATCATATTAATTTATTCCTTATTTAGGTCGTTCCTAATAATTGCAATTTGTACTTGGTCTAAGGATAAATTATTTTTACTATCAGAAGAAAGATTATTACAAATTTTTCTATATTCTTGGTTATCTATTAATCTATAATGATAGGATAATAGAGAAAAATAAAGGTAAAAAGAAGGCAGTGCATCTAAAGTATCATAGCACTCTTTTGCAATTCTATTAAAACTAGGACTATCTATACTTAAAGCCATCTGAGTTATTTTAGTATAGAAACTGAATAAAAACGCTTTATTATCAAGGGTAGTAATTAGTGTATTAATTTCATCTAAGTTAGCAACTCTTAATTGATTCCAAGCAAATAAGACATATCTAGCTTGAATAGGTAGTGGAGTAGCATAAGAATTCCTTTTTAAAGTTTTGATTTCTCTCAACCTCTCATCATCTCCAATTTGTGCTTGATCAAAGATATCAATATTAAAGAGATCCTTTTGCAATATTTTATTGATTAATCCCTCGTCTCTAGCATACATCGCTTTTATGAGATTACCATTTTCTTTTAAAATATCATTAATATCTTTTTTACTAAGGTAATAATCTTCAGGTACAGTAAAAGCTGAAGAAATAGAGAAATCAATATGTTGCTTTGAATAATCCTCAAAAATTCTGAATAAATGAACTGCTTCTCGTGTTTGCATAAAATTTTCCTTTTTTATTGGGTAGTGTAACATCAACTTATAAAATATGAAATATTATTGATTGCAAAATTAATTGAAATATAAGAGTAAAAGTAAGATAAAAAGTTAAATTTATATGAATATCGAAATAATTTATTGAATTTTAAAAATATAACCTATAATG
>JAENWY010000362.1 GCA_016649775.1 Spirochaetaceae bacterium | reverse complement strand
TTTCTGTCTGGTTAGCTATAATTGTTATTGATAAGCTTTTTCCCAGAAGAAATAATATTATTTCTATCTTAGATATGCTAAGATGTCTTTACTGGTTTATATTCTACTCCCTGTAATAATAGGATTTTGAAAATCTCTATTATACCTCTTGTTTTAATATGAGCCACTTAATGATTTTTTAATATTGTTATACTTTGATTGTAAATTCAAGATATAAAAAAGATTTAGTGAGAAATAAATTCAATTTGAAATATAATTAATTTTATTTAAAACATAATATAAAATAGGAGTCGTATATGAAAAAGCATTATGATTACATAATTGTTGGAACAGGATTATTTGGTGCTGTTTTTGCACATGAAATGATGAGCAAAAATAAATCGTGCTTGATGATTGAAAAAAGACCTCATATAGGAGGTAATGTTTATAGTGAAACTCGAGATGGTATTAATATCCATTTATATGGTGCTCATATATTTCACACTTCAAATGAAATGGTATGGAAATATATCAACCAATTTACAAATTTTAATAATTACATTAATTCTCCATTAGCTAATTATAAAGGGAAATTATACAATTTACCATTTAATATGAATACTTTTTATACCATGTGGGGTGCTAAAACTCCTAATGAAGTAAAAAAAATTATAGATCAACAGAAATCTGAAATCACAGGAGAAATTACCAATCTAGAGCAGCAAGCAATTAGTTTGGTTGGAAGGGATATCTTTGAAAAATTGATTAAAGGATATACCGAAAAACAGTGGGGTAGTAGGTGCTGTGACTTGCCACCGTCTATTATTAAGCGTATTCCTGTTCGATATACTTTTGATAATAATTATTTTAATCATCGTTATCAGGGAATTCCTGAAGGAGGTTATCTTCCAATTATAATGAAATTGATTGAAGGTGCTGATGTCATTTTAAATACTGATTTTAATAAGGATAGAGAAAAATACTTTGCACTGGGTGATAAAGTTCTTTATACCGGTACCCTCGATTCTCTTTATGATTTTTCTGAAGGAGAATTAGAGTACAGATCCGAAAAATTTGAACATATTAAATATGATGAAGAAAACCATCAAGGAGTAGCTGTAATTAATTATACAGATATAGAAATCCCTTATACTAGAACAATTGAACATAAACATTTTGAATTTCAAGAAAGTCCTGTAACTTGGGTGTCTTATGAATATCCTTGTGACTATAGTGAAACTGGAGAACCTTATTATCCCCTCCAAAATGAAATAAATATGGAATTGCATAAAAAATATGTAGAAAAAGCGAGTTCAAATAATTCATTATTAATTGGGGGCAGATTAGCTGAATATTGTTATTATGATATGGATAAAACAATAGAATCTGCTTTAATTTTGGTAGAAAGTTTGAGTTAGTTTTATCGGTATTAAAAAAATTACTTAAAGATTTTTCGGTTCATGTTTCTAATAATACTTATGGAATTATTAGGAACAATTGATTCGTAAATTACTAATTCTTTAGCATATTTACAGTAATATTTTATGTATAAATATTCTGAAATTATAAAAAAGTGTCACATAATTTATGTGACACTCTGTATATAATGAATTTTATTATTTTACAACAATATTTACAAGCTTTCCTGGAACAGCAATCTTTTTAATGATTGTTTTATCTTTAATCCAAGGTTGAATTTTATCATTAGATAAAGTTAATTCAATCATATCTTCTTTACTGATATCTCTTGCAACAGT
>JAENWY010000381.1 GCA_016649775.1 Spirochaetaceae bacterium | reverse complement strand
TTAATATTTAGTATAATAAACTTTAAATAAATATTTATTCTTCTACTGATAACAAATAATCAATTTTATCTAATTCTTCTTCAGTAATTACATATACTCCAAAATCTGATAACATTTTTGAGGCAATTCCAGATCCATTAATTATTTTATTAGAAAAATTACCATCATAAATTTTACCTGTTCCACAAGAAGGTGAATTTGATTTTAATATAGCAACCTGAACAAAATATTCCGTTGCCTTATCCACAACTGTATTAGCACCATCAATAAATTCTTTGGTTTTATCCTCTCCATTTATAGTTAATACTTTACCATTTACAATTTCACAGGTTGCTCTAGGAATAGGTAGACCACCATCAACTTCAGGACAAATACCAATGAAGTTATGTTTATTTTTGTACCTTTCAATAAATTCTATTAATTCTCCATAATACGTCGATTTTCCATCATATCTACAAGGAAAACCTAATAAGCATCTCGAAACTAAAATATTCATATCAAACTCACTTTATTTTTGAAATCTATAATCAACAATAACTTCTTCATCATTTTTTGGATTCAAAAAGGTAATTGATGTTGCTTCTAGTCCAAATATTTCTGAGGACGCACCACCATAAGGAAGGTCTCCTAGGAGAGGAAATCCACTCCAGGCCATATGCGAACGAATCTGATGCTTAAACCCTGATGTCAAGCTACAACTAAAAACATAATTAATTCCATCATCTTTAAGAAATTCTACTTTTGTTTTATACATAAAACCAGTAGATTTTTTAACTATCAACGGAGAATAACTATCTAAGACAGGAAGAACTAAAGAACGATTTTTCCCATAATATCTGAAGAAACTTTCTACAATTACTTCTCTTTTTGATTCTAATGGATTGATAAATGGATAATCTCCGAAAAATTTAGCTCTAACACTTTCCTTCTTAGATGTCGCTAAATAGTCCTTTTTAAATAATCCTCTTTTTTGCAGAGTTAAAAAATATTCGAATGATTTTTTATTTCTAGCAATTAAAACAAGTCCACTAGTATTATTATCTAATCTATGTAAAACACCACTTTCCCAGGATGAATATCCACTAAAAGAAGTTAGTTCATTATAAACTTCACTTACTATTGATAATAAAGTTATTTTATTATCATTTTTTAAAGGTACTGTTGGTAAATAAGATGGTTTATAAACTACTAAAAAATCTTCATCTTCTAAAATTATTTTTACATTTTCTCTTAAATCTATCATTCTTTACCTGCAATTTAAATATTAAAAATCTACTTAATTATATTTTAAGATATTATAACACGGTTTTTTACCACTAGCAAATGATGTATTTTTTTTCTGAATTACATTATAAATTTGTATAAATTGGCTCAAGAATTTATAAGGGGGTATAGATAGTTAAGCAACTATATATTCCCCATGTTCATTTCTCGGTGATGTATATAATATTCCATCTTCAAATCTCTCATTATGAAAATTTGGTTAGAGATAACTTCTTGTAACCTTCACATTCTTTTTATCATTCAGCT
>JAENWY010000135.1 GCA_016649775.1 Spirochaetaceae bacterium | reverse complement strand
TAAAAAACTTTTAAATATAATTGAATCTCTTACAAATGAAGAACTCTTTGAGAAAAATATTTTAATTGGATTTTCATTACTAATTTAGAAAGGTATTTAATTTGTGTAGTATCTCATCCATACTATTTAGAAATAAAATAATCAAGACTCATAATAAGATATGTAAAAGTATATACTTATCTATAAATTAATTTGTTGAAAACAAATATCTGTTATGTTAACATAACAGAAGAGAGAAAAAATAATGAAAAAAACTATTATTATATTACTAGCTGCATTAAGTGCAGTGAGTTTTACAAGTTGTAATACAACAAAATCTACCAAGGCTTATGAAGTATTAGATATAGTTGATAAAAACGGAATACCTTCTTGGTTTTATGAAGTTCCCTCGTCAAATGAATATCATTATGCAGTAGGTTTATCTACCAGTTCAAATTCTCAGATTGCTATAAAGAAAGCGGAAATGGATGCTAAAAATCAAATAACTCAATGGATTAAAACTAGTGTTAAAGAAGTTGTAAAAAATTATGTAAATGAATCAGGTGAGGGAAACAATTCCCAAAATTTAGATGCTTATGAATCAATTAGTTTACAGATTGCTAGTGCATCTTTAAGAGGTGTAAAAAGAGATAAATTGCAAATTTCCAAAGATAATACTGCTTATGTCTTGATGAGTATACCTTTAGAGAATATTCAAAATGCTTTTATTCAAGTAACTAATAATGATGATACCTTGGATAGTTATAAAATTCAAAGTGCTTTTGATTCTTTATTAAATAACGACCTTTAATAATTCGAGTATTATTGTATTGAATGATTTGTAGAGCTTTTCTATATTAATTTATAAAAATAAAAGAAGGAATGGATTGCTCCATTCCTTCAAAGTGTGTTTTTAAGCTTTTACCTAATAACTATACGTTTAATAAACCTTCATCATTAGTAAATTCTTCATTTTTAATGTTTTTAAAAATCTCAAGTAATTTATCAACTGTGAGATTTTTTTTATCTTCACCTTTTACATCAAAGATAATCTTTCCTTCATCCATCATAATTAATCTTGTACCGAATTCGATAGCAAATTTCATGTTATGGGTAACCATCATTGCAGTTAAATTCTTCTCAGCAATGTATTTTAGAGTTAAATCCATAACAATTTCAGCATTACGAGGATCAAGTGCTGCGGTATGTTCATCAAGAAGAATAACTTCTGGATTACTCATAATTGTCATCAATAGAGTTAGCGCTTGTCTTTGTCCACCTGAGAGTAGCCCTACATTATCTTTTAATCTATCTTGAAGACCGATTGGAATAAGTAATTTGCTAAATTCTTTTCTTCTTGTATTATTTAAACTTATTTTTAAGCTTTTCCATCCTTTTGAGGACGCAGTTATTAGATTATCTTCGATAGTCATATTAGCAGCTGTGCCTTTTGTTGGGTCTTGAAAAATTCTTCCAATATATTTTGCTCTTCTATATTCAGGCATTTTTGTAACATCTTTATCTTTAAAGATAATCTGGCCATTAGTAACTGAATACGTACCACTAATTAAGTTAAATAGTGTAGATTTACCCGAACCATTAGAACCAATAACACATACAATTTCGCCTTCGTCAACTTTAAGACTAATATTTTCAAGAGCAACTTTTTCATTTACAGTACCAGGATAAAAAACTTTAGTTAAATTATTAATTTCAATCATTATTTTATATCTCCTGTTCTTTCTAGTGATCGGTGAATAGCATTTTTCTTAGCAGATCTTGCACTAGCTTTTGATCTACCACTTGCAATCCATAATGAAATAATAACTAGAATACCTGTTAATAATTTAAAGTCGTTTGGTGTAATGTGAATGAGATATCCATATTTACGTCCTAAGAACATTAACGCTTTATAAATAATAGCACCTAAAATAGCTCTTAGTGTGATTAATGAAATTTTATTACTTGAGAATAAGAATTCACCAATCATGATGCCTGCTAATCCTTGAACAATCATTCCTTGGCCTAAGTTACCATCTGCAAATCCTTGATATTGAGCAAGTAATCCACCTGATAATGCAATAAGACCATTAGAAAAACTAATACCCATAATCTTTAAGTATTCAGGATTAATTCCTTGGGAAATAACCATTTGTTCATTTCCACCAAGTGCTCCAAGTGAAAGACCAAGATCTGTTCTAAAGAATATATCAACAAGTATTTTTATAAGTAGGACGACTAAAATTATACCAATTAGAGAGGCTACACTTGAGGGTAAGAAAGGGAAAAAGTTTTCAACTTTATCAAAGAAAGTTACAGATTTTAACAATGGAATATTAGCTCTGTTCCCCATAATTCTAAGATTAATAGAATAAAGCATTGTCATTGTTAAAATACCTGCAAGTAACCCTGGAATTTTAAACTTATTGTGGATAATAGCAGTAACTGTTCCAGCCATTGCACCAACAAGAAAAGCCAATAATAGGGCAACAATAATGCTACCACCATTTACTATATGGACTGTAGCTATAGCAGCACCGGCTGCAACTGATCCCTCACATGTTAAATCGGCAAAGTCCATAACCCTAAATGATATTATAATACCAATTACCATTATGGAGAATATTAAACCGTCTACGAAAATACCTTCTAGCATTAAAAAAACTCCTAAGTATGATAAATAAGGAAGGCCTAGTAAATAAACCTTCCATTAATTATTTTTTACAATTAAATAAATTAAATTTTACTATTCTCAACACCATTTTTAACAATAACTGTTGCAGTGTCTTTTAATTCTTGGGGAATATTGATGTTTAATTTTGTAGCCATATCTTCATTAATCCAGAGTTCAAAATCTGCGGGCTCTGATAATACAACTGTTCCAATATCTCCAGGAATTTCTCCCTTTAAAATTCTCTCTACAACCTTACCAGTTGCAATACCAATATTATAATAGTTAAATCCCCATGAAACAAGGTAATTAAAACCTTTTGATGCTGATGGATCGGAACCCATTAGAGGTACATTATACTGATAACAAACATCTGATACACTACTAAAAGCAGAAGCAACTGAATTATCAGGTGCAATATACATTGCATCTATTCTACTTATTATTGATTGAGTAGCCATTTTAACTTCACTTGAATTTGAAACAGCACCGGATACACATTCAACACCTAGTTTAGCACAGGCTTCTTGAACCATTTTATTTAATTCAATACCATTTGCTTCTCCACTAGTATAGATGTTTCCAATGGAAGTTGCCCCTGTTAATTGAATTAATAGTTTAATTTGTGATTCTACAGGTGTAATATCTGATAATCCTGCATAATTTTCTCCAGTTAATCCTGCACTTTCTGGGTTTGTAACAGCTGAGAAAACAACAGGTATATCTTTCATAATATTTCCTAGAGCTTGAGCAGATGGAGTTGCAATTCCTACAGCTACATCAACTTTTTCTGATTTTAATTGAGAAGCAATAGATGCTGCTGTTGAAATATCACCATTAGCATTTTGAAGATCATATGTAATTTCTAAATCTGTTGAATTAAGATAGTCTTGTAAACCTTTTTCAACTGCATCCAGAGCTGGATGAGGTAATAGTTTAGAAACACCGACTTTGTAAGAATTTGGTTTTTTCTCTTCTTTTGTTCCATTTGCAAACAACATAGTTGAAGCTAAAGCTAGAGCAACTAGTGATTTAAATATTTTCTTAGAATTCATCTTTTTCTCCCTTAATTTTTTGTTTAATATACAATAAGAATGGGTTTTTGTAAATAAAGTATACAAAATGCCGTAATTATATTCATTATTTATACATCAGTTATGATTTATAACTGAAGAGCTATTATATATACTACTAATAAAAAATGGGAGGAGATATACCCCTCCCTTATTTATTTCAATTTAATATATATTAATTTTGTTTAACAGCGTTACCATTTTCCACTATATAAGTTGCTTTATCTAAAATACTTTTGTCAATTGTAATGCCTAATTTCTTAGCACTATCTAAGTTAACCCAAAGTTCAAAATCTTTTGGATCTGTTAATAATACAGTACCTAATTCTCCAGGAATAGTTCCTGTTAAGCATTGTTCAACCAATTTACCAGTTGCTACACCAATATTGTAATAATTAAAGCCCCATGCAATTAGATATTCAAATGAAGTTGTTCCTGTTGGATCTGAACCCATAAGAGGAATTTTGTTATCTGCACAAACATCAGATACTGAGCTAAAAGCAGAATAAACAGAATTATCAGGTGCAATATACATTGCATCTATTCTACTTATAATAGATTGAGCGGCCATTTTTACTTCGCTAGTATTTGATACAGCTGCTGATACACATTTAATTCCAAGTTCTTCACAAGCTGCTTGAACCATCTCATTTAAGATAACTCCGTTTGCTTCTCCACTTGTATAAATATTACCAATAGATTTAGCACCAGTAATTTTTATTAATAATTCGATTTGTGATTTAACTGGTGTTTCATCTGATACACCGCAAATTGATGGTCCTACTAATTCTGCACTAACAGGATCTGTTACAGCTGTAAAAACAACTGGAGTATCTCCCATAGTATTTGCAAGTGATTGAGCAGATGGAGTTGCGATACCTACAGCTACATCTACTTTTTCAGCTTTTAACTGAGAAGCAATTGAAGCTGCTGTTGAAATATCACCATTTGCATTTTGAAAATCAAATGTAATATCTAAATTAGTCGTTTCAAGGTAATCTTTCATTCCTTGTTCTGCTGCATCTAAAGCAGGATGTGGTAATAATTTTGATACTCCAACTTTATAAGCATTTGGATTTGTGTTTTCTTTTGTACCATTTGCTATAAGAGTTGAAGCTGTTAATGTTAGTACTGTTAAAATTGTAATTAAAGTCTTTTTCATGTGTTTCTCCCATATATTTTATTAAATATACAATATGTTCTTAAGTTTGTAAATATTTTATACATAAACTTGTAAATATATTCATATATTATACAAATTTAGTAAATTTATTTAAGTAAATTTTTATTAGCCTATTTATAAGGTGGAATTATCATTTTACTTGTAGTTTTTTTAGTTGTAATTTCTATTTATTGTATAGATATTTTTAAAATTTAAATAAGGAGATATTAACTATATTCTTTACAACGGTGATTGAAAAATTTTGTAGAAGTTTGTTAATTAATTTGTAATAATTTATTCAGTATTTAAATTATTTATTAGGAAAATCCCTTTTTTATATTACAGAAGTAAAGAGAATAAAGGTTTTGAACTTTTTTATTTGATAAGGGCGTAATTATATTTATGATAAATATAGTAGTTATTAATTTTATGATAATTAATTTGAAGTGAGATATTCAGGTAGGCATAAGCTACACCCACCTGATAGATAAGTATTGTTAGGTTATGGGTTTACCAATCATCCTCATCGTCCTCAATTAAGTCAAAAAATTCTTCCTCAAAAGATAGGTCTTCATCCTCATCTTCATCATCATCCTCATCTTCTTCGCTAAACTCAACATCATCATCAAACACATCGCCATCATCAAATTCGACATCTTTTTCGAGAGAACTATCTCCTAATTCCTCATTGATAGCTTCTTCGTAAGATTCATCATCGTCAAATAGATAGTTTTCACTGAGTAATTCTTCATCATCATCAATATCATCTACTATTTCGTCATCTTCAAAATCACCTAAAGGAAGTTCATCAAAATCTTCAATTTGGTCATCTTCATAATCGTCATTCTTAAAATAACGCTCTTCTTCAAGATCTAAATCATCATCATATTTTTTATGTGGCATATGTGTCCTCTCACTTCTTTATGAACTATAATTATATTAAAGTCTTACTTCCTACTAGTCAATTATTTTTAACCAATTTTCTTCGACTTTATAGGTTGATTTTTAACATTAAATATTAAATTTTCTATTTTTGCAGTTTTATAGTATTAATTTTGCATAATTATAAAAAAAAATGAATTCTTTTTGGAGATAGTTAATTTTTTCATTTATTGCTTTTATACTTGCAATATTACTTTTTATATTAAATAATATTATTAAAAAGAAACCACTAAATTATGTTTAGTATTTTAAGGGAAAATTATGAAAAAATATCGTTTGTTTTTATTTATAGGCATAATTGCATTCACAATGTTTATTACATCTTGTGCAACAACTGTAACTGTATCTTACATGCAGCCAGCAAGGTTTAACTTATCAGATTACAAGAATTTAGCAATAGCAACTACAAATGTTGTATCAGCTCCCGTTTTTTACGATAGTCGTATTCATCTAAGTTATGACAATTATAATAAATACATTATTTCCGGGTATAGTCGAATGATTCCTAGTGATATAGCAGATTATTATACTAATAATGTTTATAAATCCTTAAGTAATAGTAATTTATTTAATATTATACCTCCTGTAGTAACTGACCAATACCTTAAAGGAATAAGATATGGAATATCTAATTCTTCTCAGTTATATGATAAAGGTGCAGATGCAATTTTCACCAGTGAAATTGAATACTTAGATTATACTGAATATCCTATTTATGGTGATTATATTCG
>JAENWY010000256.1 GCA_016649775.1 Spirochaetaceae bacterium | reverse complement strand
TTAAAGGCTGCTTCTATTCTTGAAACTAAAGGCATTAGTACTAGGGTTGTAAATTTATCAACTATTAAACCTTTAAATATTGAACAATTAAAAGAAAATATAAAGGGTGTAAAAGCAATTATTACAGCAGAAGAACATAATATTTACTGTGGTATGGGCTCTGCTGTGGCTGAAGCATTAAGTGATTGCCCAATTCCTCTTAAAATACTTGGAATAAAAGATAGCTATGGAACTAGTGCTAAAAAATATGAAGAACTCTTAGAAAAGTATGAAATTAATGAGAATAATATTGCACAAAAAGTTGAAGAAGCTTTGAAATAATAAGGAGTTGTTTATGAAAATTGGATTTGTTGGATTAGGAATCATGGGTAAACCTATGGTAAAAAATTTGTTAAATGATGGTCATGAAGTTTTAGTATTTGATATTATTGAAGAAAATATAGTTATTGTTGAGAAAGAGGGTGCAAAAAGATCAAAAAGTATTGCACAACTAGCTTCAGAAGTAACACTATTAATTACAATGCTTCCAAATTCTCCACATGTTAAAGCTGTCGTTTTAGGAGAACATGGTGTATTAGAAGGTGCTAAAAAAGGACTTATTTATATTGATATGTCTTCAATCGCTCCTTTAGTAAGCCAAGAAGTTGGAAAGGCCTGTGCAAAAAAAGGTGTTAGAATGTTAGATGCTCCTGTATCTGGCGGTGAACCAAAAGCAATTAATGGAACTCTTTCTATTATGTGTGGTGGAGATAAAGCCTTATTTGATGAAGTTAAACCTATTTTAGAAATAATGGGTGGCTCAGTTGTATTATGTGGAGAACTTGGTGCTGGAAATACGACTAAATTAGCTAATCAAATTATTGTAGCAGGAAATATTGCTGTATTAGCAGAAGCTTTGACCTTAGCTAAGAAGACAGGTGTAAACCCTCAAACAGTATTTGAAGCAATTAGAGGTGGCTTAGCTGGATCTACAGTTATGGAAGCAAAAGCTCCAATGATGATAGCTTCAAATTTTAAACCAGGATTTAAAATTGATTTACATATCAAAGATTTAAATAATGCAATTGAAACTGCTCATGGAATAGGCTCTCCTGTTCCTATTACAGTTCAAATTCAAGAGATGTTTGAAAATCTTCATTTTGATGGTAAAGGTCAAAATGACCATAGTGGTTTAGCAGAATACTATGAAAAAATTTCGGGTATTAAAATCGGGGAATAAATTCTCTGAAATATTCATTGTGTAATTTTTAAAAGATTTACATATTACTTGAGGTTGCTACAATATTATATTTAGTATTGTAGTAACCTTTTCTCTTGTTATTTATCAATGTTCACAACTTAAGCTCATTACGCGTGTTTCTGAGGATAGATATCCTACATTAAAGCAATGAATAAACTGTTATTATATAAAAGACTTACCAGTTATTCCTTAAGTTGTGAACATTGGTTATTTATTGATAAATTAACTTCTTAAAAATTGGGTCTTCAACACCTATTGTGAGTTAAAGCCTAATATTTTTTCACCATAAATTCCTTTAACACATTAGCTTATCTATTAGTTAGAAGAATTTTTATGTTGCTACAAACCAAAAGTACTGTTTTTCTTAGATTATTTATATTCCTGAATCCATAAATTCGCCTTCTACGTAATTTGATTATTTATCCAAAGTACAGGATAAATGATTAAAACTATCCGTCGCTAAGGTTATAGCATTGCTGATGATATTACTTATTTCTTAAGCTATTTGATGCAAGTAGAAAAGGTTATGTAAGAAAGACATCCTAAAATAAAATTCTTAAAAACCCACAAACTTTATGATTGATCCATATTTTTCAAACATTTTATGTAACTAATATACTAATTAAAGAATGTGATATATTGCTAACAAAACCAAGTGAATTAGCTTTTTATCCTGTTCCAAAATTAATTCTTAAACGAGTAGGTGGGCATGAGGTGCTATTAGCGCTATAGAGATTGTTGGTGAGAGAACATATTAGTGTGAAACAGATAAAAAAACTTTCCAATTATTATTTCTTATTATTGATACTCCAGATAATAGAATATTTATGAATGAAAATATAATGAAAGCTGCTAAGAAAGGGGTATTTGATGGAGCCTACAAGGTTATTAAAGAAGCTATAAAATAAATGAGTATTACTAATATATATAATGTGGTAACTTAGTAATATTTACCGTATAGTTAATATTAAGTTTCATTCTATTTGTGAGGTTTTTCTTTGAATATTGTTAATAATACTGCTGTCTTAATTTTTGGTATGTTCGTAATAATGATTATAGGTTTATTTGCTGCTAAAAAAGGACTTTTTACTACTGAGGGCAATAAAACTCTTAACTCCTTATTGCTAGAAATAGTGTCTCCAATATTAATTTTTACGAGCTATCAAACGGAGTTTTCGCCATCAAAACTTAATGATTTATTAGGTGTTATAATCTTATCATTTATATTATTAATATTAGCAATAATAATATCAAAAATTTTCATTAGAGCCAAAGGTGATGAGAAAGTCTATCTTGTTGAAAGAATGTCTATAATGTATTCCAATTGCGGATATATAGGTATGCCTTTAATGTTTGCTTTATTTGGTACTGATGGTGTATTTCTTTGTGCAGGTGTAATAACTGCATTAAATATAGTTCTATGGTCCTATGGAGTAATGATGCTAAAAGGTTCATTAGATAGGATTGATATATTAAATATATTTAAAAGCCCTAATATGATAGCAATAATAATAGGTTTAATTTGTTATACAACAAATATTAGACTTCCTAAATTATTGCTTTCACCATTAACTATGATTGCAAGTATATTGACTCCTCTTACAATGCTAGTAATTGGTTCAACGCTTTCCAGATGTAAGATAAAAGAATTATTCTTTACCCCTAGAGTGTATTATATTGTTTTATTGCATAATATTATTTTGCCTTTGTTTTCTATTTTATTATATGCCTTTGTATTAAAGAAATTCATTGTAGTTTCGCCAATTGTTTGGTTGGTGACTTTTATTGGTATGAGTTGTCCAGTAGGAGC
>JAENWY010000141.1 GCA_016649775.1 Spirochaetaceae bacterium | reverse complement strand
AGATTATCTCATACAGTTAATTGTGATTGAAACTATATTATCAGATTCGATATTGATGAAGAACTAAAATTAAAATATCTTTCAAAAAAGATATATGAATAATTTATAAATGTAAATCTAAAATCTCTCCTTATACTATGACTCATATATATGTGTGATGTACTTTCCACCTGGCCACTTATAGGAGTCACCGTTTCATTAGAAATAGAGGTTTTTTTTATTTAGATTAACTGTTTTCACCCTTAAGAGAAAGAAGAATTGTTGACCCGATTATAGCAACACTTGCAATTATAAAGGTTGAAGGAATGGGCTCTTTGAATAAAATAGTACCAACAAGGACTGCTGTTAAAGGTTCAAGCGTAGAGACAGCTCCAGCAACTGCACCTCCAATTGCTTTAACTCCAATTGCAAATAATAACACTCCAATTGCACAACAAGATCCAAAACCAATTCCACCAATAACTACAATGGGTGTAATTACTCCGAATAATTCGGTTGCACTTTTTCCATTAAAAAAATCAATTGCTATCCAAGAAATGATTACAATAGTAAAGAAAAGAGCAATATAAAATACAATTACAAAAGAATTCAATTGTTTTAATTTTTTTTGATTTAATAAAATTATATATATACTAATAGCTAATGAAGAAATAATAGATAAAATTATTCCTCTTGGGTCTAGAACTATATGAGAATCAGGAAGTGATATTAAGACAACTGCAATACCTGCTAATATAAGGGAAATGATTATATAAAAATTTAATTTTTGTTGGCCTATAATAACGGCTAATATCATTACAATCATAGGATAACTGTAGTGTATAACAGTAGATAAACCAGATGGTATATATACATAGGAGGCAAGAAGAGTTAACGCCATAGTAAAAAAGAAAATACCAGCAATTATTAATTCTTTTATAGTTCCTCTTTCAATTTTCAAATCTGAAAGTTTTTTCCTTTTTGCTAGAAGTAAAAAATAAAAAAATACACCAATAATAAATCTAAATAAAAGAGATGAGGGAAGCCCCATACCACCAGATCGTAACATTAATGAAAATGCAGGATTAATACCAAACATAATAGCTGATATTATTATAATAATAATTCCGCGCGAATAAGACTTACTCATAGACACTCTCTCTAAAATATATATGAGAAAGTACTAACATATTATTAAAAAATTTAATATATACTTAGCAATTTTAAACTAAATATTAATTTGATTTATCTACAAATCCCATGCGCTTTGAAATCATTACGGCCGCTTGTTTTATTCCTAGTGCATTAACATTAATTAATTCCATATCAGATTTACTCAAAAAAGTACTAATTGCCGCTATTATTTTATTCTTATAATCATAACTTGGTGCCGCTGTTAGCGTTAAGCTAATTTCCCCACTTATCATTAATGTAAAGGTCTCAATAAATTAACTTAATCTCCATTTAAAAGCAAAGTTTAGAGAATATAATAAAAATCTAAGGTTTCATTCTTAAATACAGAAGATTTACTTCTCAAAACTATTAAGACATATCAATAAGCTTCATTTCTTTTGGCTTCCTAATTACATTAATATCAAGTAATCAAATTAAAAAAACAATTAATTTAAAGTTCTTACTAAAAAAATAAATACTAAAGAAATATTTACAAGGTGATACTTCTTTATCATCAAATCCTTAACTTAATTGGTTATTACATAAAAGACTTACCAGTTATTCCTTAAGTTGTGAGCATTGATTAGTATTCACAAAATAGTGGCTATTCAAAAATTAGTAATAGCTTTAAAATCTAGTTATTTGAATTTTGAATTACCTTTTTACATATATAATAATTTTTACTAAATCCAAATGAAAAAACAATTATATGAATATAACTACTAAATCAAATGTTAAAGCAAATTGTTATTTCCAAAAGTCCAGATGATCTTTTATAATAGCCTGTTTAAGTTTCTCATCTTCTATTGGACCAACAACAACCATTTGACGTTGTCCATGTTCTAATACCTCTTCAGTTGGCATTGAAAATGTTGGGTTTTCTTCATTAGAACCTGTTAACTCTAATAATTGTTTTTCTGTTAAACCAAATACTATTTTACTAACATTTGTCCAATAAGCGGCACCAGTGCACATTACACAAGGTTCAAAGTTAGTATATAAACTACATGATTCTAAAAACTTGGGACTATAACGCCTTCCAGCTTCAATCATTACAGAGGTTTCTGCATGAAGACAAGGAGAATCATTCTTATTATTTCCACGTTCAATAAGTATGTTTCCATTATTATCTGCTAAGAGGGCACCAAAGGGATGATTTCCATTTTCAAAAGCCTCGTGAGCTATTCTCACAGTTTCATATAATAACTTAATATCTTTCTCTGTTGCATTTTCTTTTTTAACTTTTTTCATTTTTCACCTTTTAATAATATATTTAGTTTCATTTAATATTATTACTCTATTTATTTCAAGTAATCGGTGATTTGCGCTTTAGCTAAATTTAAACAGATATAATTATGTTAAATAAAATAAAGGTATACTTTTCAATGATATATTTTACTTTATATAAATATTTTTCTATGAAAAAACCTTTCACAAATTAATGGAAAGGTTTTTTAAATTATATCAACTAAATATTAGTAAACAAGATTTACTAAAACAGTAGTAAATGGAGGGAAATATGTAAATAGCATTAAATCCACAAACAATAAAATATAGAAAGGAGCTGCTTCCTTGATAAAATCTTTTGTTTTACAACCAGTAATACTACAAGTAACAAACATAAGGGTTCCCATTGGAGGAGAGAAAGCACCAATTGCATTATTGAAGATATACATCATTGCGAATTGGATTTCATTAATACCATAGGAAGCGGCAATAGGAGCTAGGAGAGGAACTAATATAATCATAGAAGCATTACCTTCAATAAACATACCAACAATCAATAGAAAAATGTTTACAAGGAATAAGAATAAATACTTACTATGTATATTTGATACCATCCATTCTGTTAGTTGTTGTGGAATTCTCTCTTTAGTTAAAATCCATGAGAATACAGTAGCAGAAGCAACAATTAACATAATAGCTGAGGTTGTTGATACTGTTTCTTTAAAGGCTTTTGCTGCTGCTTCTTTTGTTAGATCTTTATAGAAAATACCTAAGAAAATAGCGTATAGGATTGCTACTGCACCAGCCTCTGTTGCTGTAAAAATACCAAGACGAATACCACCAATAATAATGATAGGTAAACATAATGGAGCTATTGCAGGTGGAATAACTGCTTTATAATCAGCTAAGCTCATTTTTTCAGTTCTAAGAGGTTTATATCCTCTCTTTTTTGACATTTGAGATACTAAAACCATCATTGAAAGACAAAGGAATGTACCAACTCCGATACCAGATACAAATAATTTACCAATTGAAACGTTAGCAATAACACCATAGATAATCATTGCGATTCCAGGTGGAATTAATGGAGTAATCATTGAAGAGGCAGCAGTAACAACAGTTGAAAAGGGTTTTGAAAACCCTTTATCTTCCATTTCAGGTACTAACATTTTTGCTTCCATAGCAGCATCCGCTAGATTTGATCCTGATAGTCCACCCATAAGTGTTGATAAAAGAATATTAACTTGTGCTAAACCACCAGAAAGACGACCTGTCATTACAGAACAGAAATTCATAATTCTCTTGGTAACACCAGTATAGTTCATAAAAGTACCTGCACACACGAAGAAAGGAATAGCAAGTAATGAAATACTTTCTGTACCTGTAATCATTTGCTGTGCAAAAAGAATTGGATTTACATGCGGATTAAATAAGAAATAAACGGAAGAACCGCCTAAAATTGATATAAATACAGGTACTTTTAAGAATAGTAGTACCAATAAGACAATTGCTGAAATTGAAATTACTGAGGTCATGCTACACTCTCCCTATCATCATTATTTTTTTTACTAAAATACTTAGTGTGTACATAGCTAATTAACATATCTATACAAGAAGCTGGAGCTATAGCATATATGAACCAAAATGGTATTTTTAACATATTTGTAGATCTACCACTTCTTATGAATAATTGAACAAAACCAATACTTTGATAAAGAAAATAACAAATCACAAAAAATACTACAGCATCTATAACATATTCGATTATTTTTTGAACTTTTAAAGGCATTGCTTCAACTAACATTTCGATAGCAACTTGACCACCGATCCTAAAGGCATATCCACTAGCTGAAAAAACAATCCAAACCATACAGAATAATTGAACTTCTTCAAGCCAGGTAAAAGGCTTACCAACTACATACCTCATAACAACACCTAGCGATGTTAACAAAATCAAAGTGATTAATGCAGCAATCGCTATTAATACATCAAGATTCTTTAAATAATGCTTGATATCTATCTTTTGTGACATAAAAACTTCCTCTACAAACATTATTCGCTCCTTATAGGAGCGAATAATGTAATTAACTTATAATTACTTTTTTATTCTGCACCCATTGCTTTTCTAACAGTAGAATAAAGATTTGGAGACCATCCAAATTCATCACCTAAATCATAGAAAGGAAGAGCTGCTGCTTTAAATTCAGCTTGCATCTCAGGTGTCATTTCTGTAACTTCTACACCATCATCTTTCATTAATTGAAGGTATTTACCATCTGATGCTTCCTGAAGGGTATTATTATATAAACCTGCTTCATCACCAGTACTCATTAATAATTGTTGTTGAGCAGGTGTTAGAGAATTAAAGAAGTCTGCTGAACATACCCAAGTTGTAAAATTCTTTACATGAGCATCTAAAATTAAATATTTAGCTACTTCTTGTAATTTTCTTCCGTAAAGAACTGAAAGTGGATTTTCTGCACCATCAATAGTCTTTGTTTGAAGAGCTTGATAAACATCACTTAGAGCCATACCTGTTGATGTAGCACCTAAAGTATCCATACCTACACTCTGAATCTTGTTACTTGGAACACGTAACTTAAGACCTTTTAAATCTGCAACACTTTTAACAGGTTCAACTGTTAAAGTGTGACGATCACCATACATCCAATCTGAAGTTAAAAGCTTTAGACCTTTAGCTTCTAATTGAGCACTTTGATCCGCATACCAATCACTCTTTGTTAAAGTCCAACATTGTTCCCAAGAATCAAAAAGGAATGGACCAAAAACGATACCAAAGTCATTTACACCATAATCAGCATAAAAAGCACCATCAGCCAATGTAACAACTGGTTCACCTAAAAGCATTGAATCAATTAATTCACTCTTACTACCTAATTGAGAATCTGGGAAAAGTTCAATTTTTAATGAACCATCACCCTGTTCTGCTACCAATGATTGCCATTTAACAAGAGCTTGTCCAAGAGGTTCTGATAATGAGTTACCAAAACCAATTTGTACAGTTGTTACTGCTTGTTTAGTGCTTGAATCACTTGCTTCCTTGTTACCACTTGCAAAAACAACTGTTGCTGATAAAGCTAACATTGTTACTAAAATTGCCATTCTTTTTTTCATAGATATTCCTCCCTAAGAAACCTCTAATTGTTTATATGTATTTAAATTTGTTTATAAACAATAATTTACTATATATTTATTTTGTAAAATCAATTACAACTTTTAACATATCACCCGTATTTGCATCAAAATCAGAAAAAGCTCTTTGAGCTTCATCAAAAGAATAGGTATTTGTGATGATTTTATCTAAAGGAACATCACCACGTTTTACTATATCAATTAATTCAATAAAATCTTTCTTTAATGCATTTCTTGAACCATATACGTTCAATTCTTTCTTTTGTAATAAAGTGAAATTGAAATCTGCATTTCTCTTACCAACACCAACTAAAACCATGTGCCCGCCAAAACAAGCTGCATCAATACAATCAATAAAAGTAGAAGGTAGACCAACTGCTTCAATAGTTACATCAAAACCATTTGATTCTGTAATTTTAGCTACACCATTATCGAAAGCTTCTTTTGAAGAGTTTAGAATTGTTCCATCGATGCCAAATGTTTTAGCAATATCAAGTTTACCTTGAGAGATATCTGAAATCCAAACCTCTGCACCTAATGCTTT
>JAENWY010000156.1 GCA_016649775.1 Spirochaetaceae bacterium | reverse complement strand
CTCAGAAACACGCATAATGAGCTTAATTTGTGAACATTGATTTATAATATGACTAATGGTATAACCACTAACAGGTTGATTCATGCTATTAACAACTTTACAACTAATATGTTTAATAACAGCATATCTATAAATACCCTTGCTTCCACTATCTATAACAACAGAATTACTAGGTCTTTCAACTATTCTAATTTCACCTCTTAGCATAATAACATCTGGGTTTAAGTTGTTATAGACTAGCACAATATTTTTAACAGATTCAGGGATTCCGTTGCACAGTCCTTTAGAAATTATAAACATTTCTGATGCTTTATCCTAGATTGACATAGCATTTAGTATGGTACCATCTATGTCAATGATTACTCCTATAATCGTCAAATGTCGTCCTGCTCCTTTCCATGGATAAATATGCTCGGTTTCAACTTATTTGGCACTTTGGTTGGGCTTATAGAGTTTCCAAGCTTTGACAAGCTCAGTAGCAGCCGACTTTGGATCATTAGCATCAGACACGGCGGATACGACGAAGAAACCATCAACTCCGGTCTGTGCAAGCTCCGGTATATCGGCAAGCTTAACTCCGCCACCGACAACGATCGGAATCGGGCTGAGTTTGGAAAGTTTAGAAATATCGGCAAAACTTCTAGTGACAACTTTTCCATCCAAATCGAGTCCACAATCAGGTTTTGTCTGTGTTTTATGCAGCGGGCCAGCACCAAAATAGTCAACCTGAGAAAAATCAACGGTTCTGATATACTCGAATAATTCATTCGTTCTGGCTGATAAACCAATGATTGAATCTTCACCCAAGTATTCCCGACAGACGTTCACTGGAATATCTGATTGTCCGACGTGGATTCCATCAACTTTTATTCCTTCTTTTCTTGCAGCCAATATAACGTCAAGTCGGTCGTCCACGAGTAGTGTAACCTTATCCGACTTTCCAGCTTGTGCGATTACATCGGCGGCCTGATGGGTCAGCTGGATCATTTCGTATGCAGAGGCAATCTTTGAGCGAATTTGGATACAGGTAAATCCTGCCTCAACCGCATCTTTAATAATTGTCACAACTGGCCGACCTGTCGAATTCTCAGGGCCCACAACCAAGTATGCTGAAATATCAAAGTTATTTCTGATGCTCATTTTCTCCTCCCAAAATATCATTGATTTTATCGACCTTTGTATTCATCATGTTTGTAAACCTAGGGCGTACATCGGCCTTCAGAACAACTTCCGTGCGGATACCTTTGTCAGCAAGTACAAATGTTGCGTCTTTTACAACTTTCATTACTTTATCCCACTCGCCCTCGATTTCTGTAAACATTGAAGTCGTATGATACGGTAAGCCTGACTCCCGAATTACTTTCACTACTTCGGCTACTTCAGGTGCGAGTTCATCACCTATACCGAAAGGTGCGATGGCAACTGCAATTAGTGTATTCATAGCTTAAGCCTCCTCAATTTCAAATGGATTGTTTGCAATATCCACTGCGGTTGCTTTATACAGTTCATCAAGAAACTGTATCTGAAAACTTCCGGGACCGCCCGCATTATTTTCTGCACGTTTTCCTGCTAAATTGTACACCGAAGTAGCAGTAAGCGCTGCAATAAACGGCGAGGCAACCGTTGCATAGACCGCAACAACTCCACCCAATGAACAACCTGCCCCGGTAATTTTCTCCATAAAGTGCGACCCACCTTGAGAGAAAGCTATGATGGAACCGTCGGTTATTAAATCCGTTTTGCCCGATACAGCAACAGCCCCGCCTGTCCACTTGCTCAGAGCGACAGCTGCAGTCTTTGCGATGTTTACCGAATCCGTAGAATCAACACCACGTACATTGGATACCTTCGTACCTCCGTCCAAACCCCACAAACCAGCCAATGCGATAATTTCAGAAGAATTCCCTCTGATCACAGTGGGTTTATACTCTTTAAACTGCCATAACAGCTGAGTTCTAAGCGAGCCAATTCCGATTGCAACTGGATCCAGAACCCATGGTTTCCCCATAACACGAATAACATTTACTATGTGAGGCAAAGTCTGCTCATAAATCGGCATAAGTGTACCGACATTTATGTATGTTGCCCCGCCGGCTTTCACCAAAAATTCACCCTCATCGGGCAGATAAGTCATAGCCGCGGATCCCCCGATGGCAAGCTGTGCATTAGCCACAAAATTGATTGTTACACTGTTGGTGATTGACCCTGCTATAGGGTTTGTTCGTCTTACAGTATCAACTGCCTGAATCATCCGGTTTTGAATGTCTTCTTTATTAATCATTTTATATTCTTCCTTTCATTTGTATTGCACAAATATAGTTTTATGGTACTGTTTACAGAAAATTCTGTGCCAATGTTTTCATGACATGTCGTGTCAGGCAACTTCTATCTGTTTTTATAGCTCATTTGATTAGACTCCTTTATGTACTCTCCTTTTTTAAGGAAAGTACTTATCCATTATTTTTGATAATGGATTGCTTCCATACACCCAGTGTTAACTGACAGGTTCAAAGGGTTAGTTTTTACATTCTCCCCTCATATGAGTCCCCCCGTAATATATTCGGTTTTAATAAAAAAAGTACTCTCCTTTGTTAAGGAAAGCACTTATTCATTATTTTTGATAATGGATTGCTTCCCTACACCAGTGTTAACTGACAGGTTCAAAGGGTCAGGTTTTACCTTCTCAACTCATATGAGTCCCCCTACAATAATTTATTAAATTATCACTTATTGCCTTACGTGTCAAGTCTAGTTAGTTTTACACCGTCAACTTGATGCAACTTTGTCAGTTAGAATATATCTTAAGGTAGTAATTTTAGAATACTTAATAGCCTCTTTATTAGCACATATTTTGTCTTAATCATAAAAGTTGTGGGATTTTGGAGATTTTATGAAAGGCCGGATTTTTGACATATCCTTTCCGACTTGCCTCAAAGAGCTTAAGAAAAAAATAGTTATCGTCTACAATGGGTCGTTATTCTTCTGCTAAAGAAAATTATAATACTAAAGATGGTAATTTTTTGGAAACTAAGTATTTTGTTGATATTTTTGGTGCTGCATCTATTATTAGTTACGTAGTAGCAAGAGAACAAGTAGCTACCGATTTAGCCACTTGGATGACAGCTTTTTGTGCTAGTAAATATACTTTCTTATTTCTTGTAAATATTATGATATTACTTTTTGGAATGTTTATTGATACTTCAATTATTCAATTAGTATTTGTTCCACTATTATTTCCAGTAGTTAGATATTTTGATATTAATATGATCTGTTTTGGTTTAATTGTAACTTTCAATATGATGGTAGGGTTATATACCCCACCTTTTGGAATGCTATTATTTATAACTTTTGGAATATCTGATACACCATTAAAAGGTGTTATGAAAGAAATATTATGGCCTATTTGTGTAATGCTAATTTATTTAGCTATTGGCCTGATTTTGTACTATATTTACCAACTAAATTTGGTTTAATGTAAGGAGAAACAATATGACAAAGAATTACGGTGGTTGTTGGCCTACCATGATTACACCTTTTACAGATGCTAGAAAAATTGGTTTTAAATCAGTAGATAATTTTGTAAATTCTGTGGCGGCTTTAATATTGCTTTACCAAACAGATAAAAGTCTCTGGGTAAATAATTTATTTAGTATATAATTAACAAGTTACCAATTGAATATCATGGAGAGTCTTCTTTAAAGATGTTTCTTGTTCTACCTCTATTTTAAAAGAAAGAATTGAAGCTATTAAAGGAACAAATTTGAGTTTATTTAATGCAAATACTTCAACCTTACTAGATTCTTTTCAAATGGGTGCTGATGGTTATAATGGTGTAATGGCTAATTTTCATATAGATTTATATAAATGGTTATTCTTAAACTTTAAAAAAGATCCAGAAACTGCAAGAGAGCTAATGGACTTCTTAATTTTAGCGGGAGTAATTGAATCCCGATGTTATCCTGTAAGTGCTAAATATCATCAGAATAAATTTGATGTTAAAATGTCTATTTATACTAAAGCAAAAGATGTTAATTTATTAAATGAAAACGGAATTCATGAATTAGATGCTCTTCATTCTATGGAAGTAAGATGGAGAAATCGTTTAGGTTTATCTCTATAGCATTCTTAAAATTATCATACAAAGAGAGTTGTAATTGGAAAAAATTACAACTCTCTTTTTAAGTCCTTAACTATAGTATCTTTTTTGTTTAATCTGTATTATTCTAAACTCAACTTAAAGATGAATAATGAGGTAAGAATTTATGAAGAAAAAATTTTATGAAGAGGCAAGTGTCCTCTATGAGAAAGGTATTTTTGAGTTACTTAATATGGGTACAATGTTTGCACTTAAGGTTGAAGCAGATACTTATTATTGTGTAGTAGAAGATAACTCCATCTTTATGTACAAGAATGCAAGAGGCTTTGAAAGCTGGTTAGAACTAATAGATCAAGAAGATGAAGTTTCTGATTTAAGAGCACTTGAACTAGAATATATGAAATATGGTTTATCCGTATCTTTTACAGATTTAGAAGACTTAAGTAAATATGAAATTAAAGAGTTAAAACAATTAGAAATTGATTATAGAGAGATGGATCAAATTCCTAGATTTAGACATCATGAAGAATTATCACTTCCTTTTAGAATAAAGGATGAAGATTTTGGAGCTATTAATTCTTTAATAGTAACTCTTAATGATATTCTTGAAAATAATTATAATCTTTTTGATGAAGAGAAAAAATTATTAGAAGAAGATGAAGAATTTTTTGAAGAAGAAGAACTTGATGATAGTATAAATATGGCATCTATTGATGAAAACAATTTTGTAATGTGGTCCAAAGAAGAGCTACCTGATGAATTTGAAAGATATCCAGCCCCTTCTTTAAATGAAAGAGAAGCTTCAAAGTATCGAAGGATTTTTTCTAATAATAAAGAATGGCATTTCCATTTGTTTATTATTCCAAATGCAAATGAAAGTAAATCTCATGTCTTTCCAATAGCCGGCGTATTATATATTGATGAATCTAAAAAAATTTTGACATATAATTTAGCTCGTGATTATGATAAATACTGTGATGATTTTCTAGTTGACATCCTAGAAACTATTGATGATATCGGAAGACCTGATACTATTAATGTAGCAACAGACCGTGCAGAGAGTTTGATTTCAACTTTTTGTGATCAACTAGATATTAAAGTTAATCGTCTTGATTCTTTTGAAGAAACAGATAATATGGAAGTTCAATTAATTAAGAATTATAATTACTAAAAGTAATAATATTTATTAAACCCAACTTGAGTTCTTTTAGAATTTTTGTT
>JAENWY010000330.1 GCA_016649775.1 Spirochaetaceae bacterium | reverse complement strand
AAGGGGGTAGTCGGTTAGTGCCAGTCGTTGTATAATTATGCATAGTGAAAATTTTTATGCATAATTGAGGTAGAAAAGAAATGGAGCCAAAATTATTATCCGGACAAGATTATCCAAACCCGTATAGAGAGTTCGTCAAAATGTTTCCTGATAATACTGCATGTGCAACCTTTATAAAGAGTTTGCGTTGGCCTAAAGGTTTTATTTGTCTGATTACAGAGAAAGATGTAACACATGGTTATGATTGGAGTTAATGTGGATTATATTTTGGAAACCTATACATCTCAATTTTTAATAATGTATATTTATACGGTATTAAAAATCACTGGCACTAACCGACTACCCCCTTAATGATATTTTGGATGGCAGTTGCTGTTATTTTGGGATTTGGTGTTTGTGCCTTGGGCTTAGAAAAAGGAGTTGAGAAAATCAGTAAAATAATTATGAGTTTATTATTAGCTCTTATGATTATACTTGCCATTAAGGCAATTTCTCGTCCAAATGCTAAAGAAGGATTAACGTTCTATCTGAAACCTGATTTTGATATATTGAACTCCTATGCTTACTATAAAATAATATTTGCGGCAATGGGACAAGCGTTTTTTACTCTATCTGTTGGTATGGGGGTATGGCTATATTTGCATCATACATTAGAAAAGAAAGATCTCTTACAGGAGAGAGCATTAATGTTATAGCTTTAGATACCTTTGTTGCTATTGTAAGTGGTTTAATAATATTCCCTGCTTGTTTTGTCTTCAATATCAATCCTGATGCAGGTCCATCATTAATATTTGTTACACTTCCTAATATCTTTAATCAGATGAAAGGAGGAAGACTATGGGGGTCATTGTTCTTTGTATTTATGGTTTTTGTAACTTTATCAACATTAATTGCAGTATTTGAAAATATTATTAGTTACTGGATGGATGTATGGCACTTCTCGAGAAAAAAGCATGTATAATAAACTTCTTTGTAATTGTAATACTTTCACTGCCTTGTGCATTAGAATTCAATATTTGGTCGGGATTTCAACCATTAGGTGCTGGTACTGGAGTATTAGATTTAGAAGATTTTATTGTTTCAACAACTCTTCTTCCTTTAGGTTCAATGATTTTTCTAATATTCTGTTGTAGTGAACGTTATGGGTGGGGTTTTAAGAAATTTACAGATAAAGGTAAAGGTCCTAAATTTCCAGTTTGGTCTAGCTTATATGTTTCATACATTTTACCCTTCATCGTATTATTTATATTTATCCAAGGATATATAACAACATTTAGTAATCTTTAATAAAAGACAGCCATAAAAATCAATTAAAAACTGTTTTTTAAGGCTATCTAATAATAAAAACTAAGCTACAACGTTAAATTGTTGATATTTATTAAAAATAACATTATATTAAGTTTGTACTTAAAAATACACAAGAATAGAAAACATATATAATTAGTAAATTTTTTTACAGTATAAGAGTTTCTAGAATTTATGGAGGGCCATGTGGTCAAAGAAGAAGCAATTGAAGTAGAAGGTCTCGTTAAAGAAGCTCTACCAAATACTATGTTCCGCGTTGAATTGCAGAACAATCATGTTATCCTAGCACATCTTTCAGGTAAGATGCGTAAACACTATATAAGAATCGTACCAGGCGATACAGTACGTGTTGCACTATCACCTTATGACTTAACAAAGGGTCGTATTATTTATAGAGAAAGATAATCTCAAATACGGATTTCAAAAGGCACTTTAAGTAGTGCCTATTTTTTTATCAAAATTCACACTTATTTATTTTTTTGCCTAAAAAAGCACTAAACTTTAATTTATGAACAAGATAGTGCAAAAATATTATATGCAGAATTTTATTTCTCTACTCCTATTGACTATGGTACCGTAACAATTTATATCATTTAGGAGTTCTTCATTAAATCTGATATTTTTCTATATTGATTTTCATATCTAAAATTCATATTTTAAAGTCGCATCCTCTTTACATAACCTAAACAATTCATATTTATTCTCTTTCTGCAATAAACTTTATTTTTT
>JAENWY010000026.1 GCA_016649775.1 Spirochaetaceae bacterium | reverse complement strand
AATGAGGAGAATAAGTAGTATTAAAATCTGAGAAATTTTAAAATATTGTATAAATTTGAGAATATATGCTCTAATGCTTGTATTCTTAATATTTAGTTCATACAATGCAACTTATGTTATTCTATTTTGCCTATTTTTTTGTTACATCCTCATTTGTTGTAGTAAATATGTATCTCCAAGTTGTATTTTACAATTTTGGATATGGATTTGAGTATGTAGGTTTATTCCAAGCTGTTTTTGAAGCTGCAGGTATAATTGGACCAATTGTTCTTGGTGGTTTAGTAGATCGGAAAGGATGGTATAAACAATTATGTATAATAACTTTAATTGTTTCAGTCATTGCTTTTTATTTTTTATCTGCTGATATATCTCTAATAATGATTTTTGTGTCATTATTATTTTTTGGCTTTTCATTTAGAGCTATATCTCCAATATTTGATTCTTTTGGAACCTTATCCTTAGGTGAAAATTCTGATAGATATTCAGTTTATAGAGCTTTTGGTACATTAGGATTTTTAGTTATTTCTGCTATTTTAGCATTTTTTCATAGACCTCAAGTAGATAGTAATTCAAACATTAGTTTTTATTATTCTCTCATTGTTGTTGTCTCAATCATTTCTGTAATTATATTACCTACAAAAAATTTAAAAAAAAATAAGTTAATATTAGAACATAAGAAAGCCTGTGCAACTGAAATTGAGAAAGAGGGTAAATGGTATACTAAAGGATTTGTAGTAGCTATGATTTTAATAGCTTTTAGTAGATTCTCAATGACAGCTGTATATAGCTTTTTATCACTTTATTCCATAGAAGTTGTAAAATATAATAATATAACAATGTTGAATGTAATAGGTTCGGGGTTTGAATTCTTTGTAATATTATTATCAGGTAAATTAGTCAAAGAAAATAAAGTAACCCCTTACTTTTTAATTATGCTTGGTACACTAGCAGTTGCAGTTCGTTATTTCATATATGTATTATTTCCAACAATTCCTGGATTATTTTTTGGACAAGCTCTTCATTGTCTATGTTATGGTGCTCTACATATTGGGGCAATCCTCTATATTACAAAAAACGTTAGAGAAGATCACAGAGCTATGGGACTTAGTTTATATTATGCCGTTGCTACAGGTCTTCCCGCTGTAATGGGGTCTTATATTGGTGGTAAGATTGTAGCAAATCTTGGTTATAATTATTTATTTAGTATTTATGCCTGTGTTTCTTTAGTAGCCTTAATATTTGGATTTATGTTTAAGAATACACTCAAAGCGCAGAGTCCCTTTGTATTAATCTCTAAATAAAAAAAAGATTTATACTTCAGCGTTTTATAAGAAAACTGAAATATAAATCTTTTTTATTTTTTTTTATTTAGATTTTACCAGCCGCCACCGCCGCCGCCTCCAAAGCCGCCTCCAGAGAATCCTCCTGAGGATGTACCTCCAGATGAACCACTAGATTGAACAGAACTAATTGATTGAGTTATTGAGTGATTAATTCCATTGCTCATATTATTAAATACTGAAGCATAATACATGCCTGTATATCCAAAGAAAATAAAGTTGTTATTTTTTGGAATATTTAAAGTCTCAAATTTCTTGTACCATTTTTTTTCAAGTCCTAATACTATTGCATAAGATAATGAGTGATAGAAAAGGTTAGGATCTTCATCAATCATCATCTTTAGTTTATCTATTTCAACAAACTCAATGAATGATTTATATCCTAAAATTGTTCCATAGTTTTTAGTAGCATAAACAGACTTCTTTTCTGAAATACTGATTAAGAAGGAAACTGCAACAACACTTATAATATTTAATATAGCGAACTTATAGCCGATATTCTCAAAAGAAGCTAAGGCAATAAACGCAAGATTAAAAAGAGCACAGGCTAAGGTTATAATTATAGATAAAATTATTAATGTCAATTTTGTAGTTTTTTTACTGGTTACTGAATTATTAATTAGTTTCGATAATATAACTGTTAAAAATACTAAGAAAAAAGTATTAAGACCAAATGGAATTAGGGTTGAGGCAATTATATCAGATACCATATTAACAGGGGTGTAATAACCCAATATTAAAAAGGCAATAGCAGCCATTATGCCCATAGCATTTTTAGCTTTTCTAGCATCCTTATCAACTAACTCTGTAGAATCTTGAATATTAAATGATTCACTAATCCTATCGATACTTTTTTGTCTCATTTCAACAAAAGTCTTCCCAAAGTCTGAAATGTTAACTTTATCTCCTATTTTTTTATCATTGAAATATGCTTGAAAAAGCTTTCTTTCAGCTAAATCACAAGAGCTTGGAAGTTCCTTGACTTTTACAATATAAAAATCTTCTTTTGCTTCAACATCTTCTTTTATGGTAATAAAGCCTTGGTCTGCCCAATAAAAAAGCATTGCAGTAGTGTCTTTAATCGCAACAGTTTTATTCAGAAAATATCCTAATTTCATAGGATTAAAGCCTTTAGGTGCATTAAATGATTGGACTTCGATAATATCTTCATCTCTACCATATTTTATGAAAGTTATTATTCCCAGTAATATTATAAGGGCAGAAATTAAAATGGCAAAAATAAAGTTTTTATTAACATTTGCAAGATAATCTCTTTCTCCACTGAAATACCCTTTGGGTAAATCAACATAAAGAGTAAGAGCCTCTCCAGGCATTACTTTATTAAGTGTTCCACTGATGCTTTTTTTATCAGAAGATAATGTATAAGTTGCACTTGTCTCAGTTGCTCCATAACGACCACTTGTAAATGATATTTTATCTGCTTCTATAGCCTTTGGAAAATTAATATGAAAGGCTACATTGTTTATTGGAAAGTCCCAATACTGACCTACTAAATTGTAGTAAAAGTAAGTTTTGCCATCTTGTTCCTCTTTGTAGTTTTTACCTACATCGAGAGTAAAGTTAACATTATAATTTTTAACTCCAGTTACATATTGGTTTGCATCTCCAACTTTTATAATTGTTGAATTATTGGTTGAGTCAATAGAATAAGGATTATCAGAGGAGATATTTTTTAATATTGTATAGTAACCGCTTTTTTGATAATTGGTAGGAATCTCTCTATAAAATCCATGATGTTGAGATAGATAATTAAAATCATATTGTTCATTAACTTTATATTGATTATCTTCACTGACCTCAACATTAATATTCAATGCTTGAATATACATAGTATTATCATATGCAAATAATGCTAATGAATTGAATAATATAAGAGTAAATAATATACCAAACTTAAAAATTTTTTCTTTTTGAGATTTCATATGTTTCTCCTAAAATTTGACATCTACTCTCTTTTTTTCTTCTTCTTCAACTTGTAAATATGCACTCTTTTTATAGTGATTCATATTTGCAACAATAACGGAAGGGAAAGTTTCGCATAGATTATTAAACTCTCTTACAACTGCATTGTAGTATTTTCTTGCATTTAGAATTTGAGCTTCAATAGAAGTGAGTTGTTTTTGTAGTTCAAGAAAATTAGTGTTTGCTTTTAAATCAGGATAAGCTTCACTTAAAGCAAAAATACCCCTTATAGCTGTGTTTAATTGTTTGTTACTCTCTTCTGCAGCTTGAACACTACCAGCAGAGGCTGCTTTGTTTCTAGCTTCGATAACTGCATTTAATGTATTCTTTTCATGAGCAGCATATCCTTTTACTGTTTCAACAAGATTAGGAACTAAGTCATATCTTTGTTTCTCATGTACTTCTATTTGTGATTCAGATTCTTCAACTCTATTTTTCATTCTAACAAGCTTGTTATAAATTGAAATGAATGCAATAACGAGTATTGCGATAAGTACTAAAATAATAATTAAGGTTATGCTCATAATATTTCTCCCTTTCTCTAACTTTTATTAATATAATACTCTGATATGATGATTTTGTCATGCAAATAAAACTTATTGCATTAAATATGTAGTTATATTACATAAAAAATATTAAATATATGTTAAAAAGTCTTACATTAGGTGTGTAAAAAAAGAGAGTTAATGAGTTATAATTAATTGAGCACAAATGATTGGTTTGGCTAAAACCTTTTCTTGTATAGTTTATTTATAAAATATTATGGATAAAATTGTTCAAATTGTGTATTTTGGTATTATTAAGTCAGCATGTATTAAATTCATGTAAGTATTTACAGGTTTAAGAGGGAATATAAATGGGTAATTCAAGTTCATGGAATTTAGAAAATATAAATTTATCATCAAATAAAACAGAAAGAAATCTAAAAGAAATTAGCATACAACTTAATCAGGATGTTAATTTTTTAGTAAATTTAATAAAAAAGTATGAACCTTTAGAATTATTAAAGTTTATAGCTTTTCATGTATCAGATGTTAAAGACCTATCTAAAAAAAATAAGAATTTACATAATGAAGAAATGGCAAATTCTCAATTAGAATTTATTATTAAATATTATTTAAGTAATAACAATAACCAAGGAACATCAAAGAATTTAGCAGAGTTATCTTGGAAAAAATTTAATAAATTATACTCTAATTTTGAAAATCATATGATTAAATACACCGATAATTTAATTCTTAGTAAAAATGTATTATCTAATCAAAGAAGTAGAATTCAAGATTTGTTCTACTCTTATATGTTTCCTTGTCCTCTATATGATGAATCTTCAATTGATAAAAAGTTAAAACAGTTGAAATTAATACTTCAACCTCACGTTAGTAGTATTAATAAAACATTTTCATCAGGACTTGATGGGTTACTTGAAGCTCTTGAATCATTAAGTAAAATAAGCATTAGTGGAATTCCCGACTTAAATAAGGAATTTGAAATGTTTTCTATGAAATCTGAATTTAAAATAGAGGAACTTAGGAGTAAAGGGTCACTTAAATCTAATACAGAACTATTAAAGCAAGTTATTGATGAAGAACAATGGACTAATTGGCTTCGTAGTTTGGTACAAAAAGCAGAAACATTTGATTTATTTTGTGTTAATATTATAACTAAATTAAAATCTAATGATTTAGAAAAATTAAGTTTATCATTAGCTTCTCAAAAGAGTGAAAACTTTGGATATATAAGTGAATCCTGTGGTTGGGATGATTCTCTTTTTATAGAAAAAAATGGTTCATATTATATTTTTGATGGAGTATTTCTATTTGAGAAAGCCTATAAAGCTATCAAAAAAGCTGTTAAACTTCAATTCCCAGAAGAAGAAAAGTCTTGGGATTTAACCGAAGAAGAGAAATCAGGATTACTTCCTATTTCAATCTTTGCTGGAGTTTTTAGTCATTTTGATTACACTCTTGGTTACGAAAAAGAGGATACTACTTTTAGTGCTCATTTTGAATCAGCTGAAAAAGAGGTGTTTATTGAAGTACCACGTCAGCATGGATATAAAATTCCGTTAAATCCAATAAAGGATTTAGAATTAACAAAAATTGCATTACAAAAATATGATGAAATTTTTCAACATTTTGGTTCAATTAGTGCTCCTATTATTGTAGTTGATTTTGATGATAAGCAAATAGAAGATATTATTTACAAAAATAATATATATAGTATTACTTATTCTTATTTAGTTAGTCTTTTAAATGATTGGAATGAAATAAGACTTTTTAGAGATAAAATTTTAGGTATCAGGGATTTAAATATAGAAGTAGCTGAAAGTGAAATAAAGAATGAGAATAAAGTTTCTAAAACTTCAACGGCTTCTGAAATTGATGATGGAAACAATGATGAATATTCTGATTTAGATTCAATTGATGGTGATAATTGTTATAGTGATGAAGATAGTGAAGATGATATAGACAATCAAGAATATGAAGGATTAGTGGATGATGAAAATACTGAAGAACTTATTGAGAGCGTAGAAGTTGATGGAGAAGATGAACCAGAATTGCTCGGTGAATTTTTAGATGATGAAGAATCTGAGGATTCTATAATAAGTTCTGAAGAAGATGTAGATAAAGGAGCCTCAAATAACAACTCTTTAGTTGGTTTTTCATTATTTGATGTTTTAAATAATGTTTCCAAAGGAAAGAACCCTTTAGATAATCCTGAGAATGTTGAAGATTTAGAAATCAGTGTTAATGATAGCTTAAATGATTCTAAAGATGATATTTTTAAGCAAGAATTAGATGAATGTAAGGTTGATGCACCTTTAGCTAATAAAATGAAAGATAAAAAAGAAGAATTACCACCAGTTATTCAAAAGAAACTAGGTTTTTCTTTTTCCGATGTATTAAATAATGTTGCTAAAGGAAAAGACCCTTTAGAAAATGAAAAAAATGATACTAGTGTTAGCTCTGTAAAAATAAATTCTGACAAAGAAATTAAAGAGCTTCCTGTAGTTGTTTTTGATGAAAAACTTAAAGACGAAGTTCCTCTTGAAGATCTTGAAGTAGAAAGTGATTGTGCTATTGAAATTACAGCTGAAGATGAATTTGATAAATTGTTTAATGATTATGAAGTAAAGTCTTCATCTGAAAAAATACCCTCTGATTATAAAGAACCTGGACTTTTAATTCCTAATGACATTAGTGAAATTCAAATGGAAGATTCCTTAATTGAAGAAGAATTATTAAATATAAAAGGATCAATAGATTCTTTTGAACTTAACAATTCAGATATAGCAGCAATTAATAATGTTAATGCAATTCTAGATGAATTAGATGATGATGATTCAGATTTAGAAAATTATGGATTAAATGATTCGTTATATGAGGAAGATGATGAAAACTTATACAATGTTGATGAAGAATCAGGTCTCACAAATGATTATTATGATCAGTTAATTGACAATGATGAAGATTCATCTGAGGATGTTTTTATCAGTCCTGTTTATGATAGAATTAAATCACTTGAGATTATTAAGGGTTTTGAAAAATCTATTGCTAAGCAAGAAGTTCAAAGATATATGGAAGTTAAAGCAACTAAAGAGGAAGTTAGTTCTAAAGTTATTGAAGATGAAAGAAATGAGAAAGCTAATGAAATTGTTAAAGGAGCAGAGAACTTTTCGATCGTACCGCCTTCCTTTAAAACCCGTGACGACATTAAGATTGAAGAAGAAGTTACATCAATTGAAAGTCTATGGCCTCTAAAAATATTTAATATAATAAAAATGTCTGAAAATTTAGAAAAAAGTCCTTTTTTTAATATTTGTAAGGAAAATGATTTAGAACTTTTAGAAGCTATAAATCATTTAATTGAGCAAGCTTTAGAACAACAAGTTATTGATGGAAAAGATAAAATGTTTACTATTCCAAATTCAACGTTAACAATAATTCTTCCAACTGGGACAAATGATCAGTTGAAAAAATGGCAAAGAATGAATAGTCTTGGTTCCTTAATGTATTCAAATGATAAAGAGTCTTGGGATATCTTAACTTTAAATTATAAAAATCAAGAACTGCAAGATATTAAGGAATCTAGTATTAGCAGAGATTCTTATTCTGATGTTGATTGGAAGTTTGTTGTAACCACAGGCTCTAGAATGAAAAAGAACAAAAATAAGGTTTAATTATGATTGATTTAGAAAAAAGATTGGAAGTTGCAAAAAGGGTAGCTATTATTGCAGGTAAGAGTGCTCTTAAAACAAGAGATGAAGGTAAGTTTTCTGTTTATACAAAACACAAAAATGACTTTGTTACTGATGTTGATAAAACGACAGAAGAACTCATATTTTCATTGATTAAAAAAGAATTTCCAAATGATGGCTTCTTTGGTGAAGAAGATGAAAATAATGAAAAAGGAATAGGTAGATGGATTGTTGATCCAATCGATGGTACTACAAATTTCTTTAGAGGACTCCCTAACTGGGTAGTAAGTATTGCTTTTGAAATTGATCAATTTTCTCCATTAATAGGAGTTGTTTATGCGCCTGTTTTTGGTGATCTTTATTATGCGATTAAAGGGAAAGGTTCATATCTAAATGAAGAGAAAATCAACTGTTCATCAATTGATGAACTTTCAAATTCTTTAATTGTATGTGTTCCTCCTCATAGACATAAAGAAAGTTATAGTCGTTATTGCAATACTATGGAAAATCTTGGGAATTGTTGTTCAGATATGAGATCTTATGGTTCTTGTGCTCAAGAACTTTGTTTCATTGCAAGCGGACATATCGAAGCCTATTATGAGCTATTTCTAGGTTATTATGACTTTGCGGCAGGACAAGTAATATTAGAAGAGGCTGGTGGAAAATTGACAAATGGCTCAAAAAATCATCCTTTTAGTGATAATAGTTGCAATATTATTGCATCTAATGCATTATTACATAAAAACATTGAGGAGATAGTTTTTGGAGAATAAATACAAAGTTGTCATTTTTGATTTAGATGGTACCTTGATGAATACTTCCCCTGGAATTTTCACAACTGCTAACTGGACAATGAAACAATTAGGAAAACCGATAGAGACAGATTTAAAGCAACTTGCAAAATTTGTAGGACCACCTCTTAAAGAATGTTTTAAAGTAACCTTTGATTTAGAAGATGAATTAATTGAAAAAGCTTGTATTATTTTCAGAAAAGGCTATGAAGAACATGGAAAACATTTGGCAATACCTTATGAAGGAATGGCTGATTTATTAAAAAATTTGAATGATAATAATATTATTTGTAGTGTGGCAACCATGAAATATGAAAGTCCTGCAAGAGATATGATTATTGAGCAAGATTTGGATAAATATTTTAAGTTAGTTTATGGCTCTGATTTTGAAGGTTTAAAAACAAAGGGTTCTATAATTATTCAAATCTTAAATGAGTTACAAGTTGATAAAAATGAAGCTGTATTAATTGGTGACACCCTTCATGATTTACGCGGTGCAAGTGAAGCTGGTATTGATTTTATTGGAGTAAGTTATGGTTTTGGATTTACTCCAGATTATGAAATAACTGACCAAATGATAGCTCTTTGTGCAAACCCAAAAGACGTATTAAAAGAGATTATAAAATAATCTTAAATATATAAAATTTATGTGGAGATTTATTATGGAAAAAAAAGAAATTGTAACAACAGCTGCTCCAGCAGCAATCGGTCCTTATAGCCAAGGTATTAGTACAGGTAGCTTAGTATTTTCTTCAGGGCAACTTCCCGCTGATCCTAAAACTGGAGCTATTGTTGGTGATATCACTGTTCAAACAACTCAATCTTTAACTAACCTTAAAGCTGTTATTGAAGAGGGTGGAAGTGATATGCAACATGTTATTAAAACTACTGTATTTTTAAGTGATATGAATAACTTTGCAGCTATGAATGCAGTTTATGCTGAATTCTTTAAGGAAGGCATCAAACCATCTCGTTCAGCTGTGGAAGTAGCTAGATTACCTAAAGATGCTTTAGTAGAAATCGAAGCAATTGCAATCGCAAAATAAATCATTTTATTAATTTAATTGACCTCTCTATTATTTTAGAGAGGTTTTGATTTTTACAAGATTAAAAACTTGTTACTGAATAAAATCTTCATAACTAGCTTCAGTTGCAATTAATAAATCATCTGGTTTTAATTTTAATTGAATACCCCTTTTACCGGCACTAACATATATATAATCTTCAATTTGTGCCATTTCTGAAATAAAGGTTGGGAAATGCTTCTTCATTCCGAGCGGAGAACAACCGCCTCTTATATATCCTGTATTTATTTGTAGTATATCCATTTTTATCAAATCGATATCTTTTTTATTTGTAATTGCTTTAGCTTTTTTTAAGCTAATATTCTCATCAGCTGCAAGGCAAAAAACAAAAATACTTTTGTCGTCTGCCTGTAATACAATTGTTTTATATACACATTCAAGTTCAAGTTGTGCACTGCCTGCTGCATGAATAGCATCAAGGTTATTCTCATCAACTTCATAGGTAACTATTTCATAAGAAATATTTTGATTATCTAATATTCTCATAGCATTAGTTTTGTTTATTTTAATCATATTTTAAAATTTATAATTATTTATAAATTCTTGCAATAGCTATGAAATAATATTTTTTAATAAAAAAAGATTGTTACAATATTATTATTTTTAATATCATAACAATCTTTGAAGATGATTTAGTAATTACTATTTTTCGTCAATTGCAAAAGCAACTCCCAGAGCTGAAGGTGAAGCAAAATGTCCTTCTTTTCTCTGTGCATTAATAGTCATAAATACAAGTGTGACTAAAGTGATAAAATAAGGAGCAATTGCTAAAAATTGTGCTGGTATTATCATTCTAATTCCTGCAGCTTGAATAGCAAATTGTAAAGATGTTATACCACCAAAAATTAATGTACCTATAGCAACTCTTCCGGGATTCCAAGTAGAGAATATTACTAAAGCAATAGCAATCCAACCCATACCACCTGTCATACCATCATTCCAAGAAGGGGTAAAAAATAGTGATAGAGCAGCTCCACCTAATCCTGAAAAAGCACCACCAAGAATGGTGTATAAATAACGATTCTTATTAACATTAATTCCCATAGCAGCAGCTGTTCTTGGAGCTTCTCCTACAGCCCTTAAAGCTAATCCATATTTTGTTTTATACATGTAATACCAAGATAAAGGTAATATTAAGTATAGAGCATATGTTAAAACTGAAACATTAAAAAAAGCACCCAGAAATGGTAATCTATTTAGTAATGGAATTGAAATATTGTGGAATCTAACTGGTAGGTTTAGTCCAACTAGGTTATAACCATTTAATTCTGGACCAATTTTTTTACCGAGAAAGTTAGCAAGACCTGTACCAAACATAGTAATAGCAAGACCTGATACAACTTGATTTGCTCGAAGTGTAATTGTAATAAAGGCATGTATCAAACTAAATAGAGCACCTGCTAGTATAGCAATTAATAGACCTAATATTAAAGAACTAGTAAAATAAGTTACAGCAAATCCAGATAGTGCACCCATTAACATTGTACCCTCAACACCTAGATTTAATACACCAGATTTCTCTGTAAAAACTTCACCAAGAGTTGCATAGGTTAAACTTGTACCCATTGCTAATGTAGCTGCTAATAATTTTGTAATAAAATCTAAATTACTCATTATATAACCTCCTTTTTATTAACTATTTTTAGTCTGTGATCTATAAATATATTACCAGCTAAAAGAGGGAGAAGAATTAGTCCTTGTAATACACCACTCATAGAAGAGGGCAGATTCATTGTTATTTGAAGCGCATCTGAGCCTGTTTGAAGAGCTGCTAAGAAAATAGCAACCAATACAGATATAAATGGATTTAATCCACTCATCCAGGCTACAATAATACCGGTAAACCCATAACCACTATTTACACCACTTGTTAAACAATGGGTAACAGCTGCTGAGTTAATACCACCACCTAGGCCTGCAATACCACCTGAAATTAACATTGCAATAATAATGTTACGTTTAATTGAAACACCTTGGCATCTTGCTGCTTCGCTGTTTTTACCAATCATATTTAATTCAAATCCCCAACGGGTTTTGTATAATACAAAATATAATACTACAACTAATATTAATACAATTATTACACCATAATGAATTTTGCCCCACATTCTACCAATCCATGCAACTTCTGGATATTTTACAGTTCCCATATTTCCTTTAGGAGCTTTCCAAGCACTGATGTAAAGATATTCTGCAATACCGATAGCAATATAGTTCATCATAAGTGTAACTAGTGTTTCATCAACTTTCCAATTAGCTTTTAGAGCTCCAGGAATGCCTCCCCAGATACCACCAAAAACAAAACTCATGAGTATTCCAATTGGCAGTAATAGAGGAGCTGGTAACCATGTCCAAAATTGCATTACCCAAGTAATACCAATTACTCCCATTACATACTGTCCCTCAGCACCAATATTCCAGAATCTTAATCTGAAAGCTATACCAACGGATAGTCCACACATTAATAGAGGTATCATTTTTGCAATTGTATATTGAAATCTCATTGGAGAGGAAAAAGCTCCATTAATTATAGCTGCATAGGTTTGTAGTGGGTTAGCATTACAAAATAGTAGCACAATTGAACCTAGCAGCGCTGAAATCACAAGTGATACTAGTGGCACTAAGATTTGCATTCTTTTAGAACGTTCATTTCTTTTTTCAATTACAAATCTCACATTTCACCCCTTTCTACACCAGCCATTAATAGACCAATCTTCTCAGTTGTTGCATCTTTTGTATCCATTATATCCATAATTCTTCCTTCAAACATAACAGCTATTTTATCACATACCATCTGCAACTCTTCTAATTCTTCACTAACAAGTAAAATAGCTGTGCCATTATCTCTTTGTTTAATAATACTCATTCTAACTGTTTCGGTAGCGCCAACATCTAGACCTCTAGAAGGATAGACTGCAATTAAAATTCCTTTGCAAGAATCAATTTCTCTAGCTAAAATAGTCTTTTGAATATTACCTCCAGATAAAAACTTTGCATTTGTATACTGAGTTGGGGTTTTAATAGTAAATGTGTTTATTAATTTATTTGCAAATATTTTAATTAGAGCTTTATTGATTATATTATGATGAGATAATTCTTCTGTTCTATATTTTTTCATAGAAAGGTTTTCTCCAACACTCATATCACCAACAATACCCATTTTATTGCGATCGGCAGGAATGTGACTGACACGCATATTAATAATCTGAATTGGAGTTTTATTACTCATATCCTTATTATTAATATTTATAGAGCCACTAGTGATTTTACGCAATCCTGTAATAGCTTCACTTAGTGCTTGTTGACCATTACCTGCAACACCTGCAATACCAACAATTTCACCAGCTCTAACTTGAAGATTTATATGATTTAATAGAGGTCTAACTGATTTTTTATATTCGATGGATACATCTTTAATCTCAACTTTAATATCTCCTGGATTATATTCTCCTTTTTCAAGAGAAAATAATACATCACGTCCTACCATTAATTTTGCAATATCTTGAAGTTTCGTAATTGTTGAAGTTTCTCTAGTGCCAACTGATTTACCTTTACGTAGTATTTGAACTCTATCAGAAAATTCTAAAACTTCATTCATTTTATGAGAAATAAAGATTGCACTTTTACCTTCGCTTAGCATTTTTTTAATAATCTTATTAAGTTCTTTTGATTCACCAGGTGTTAAAACAGCTGTAGGTTCATCAAGAATAAGAATATTTGCCCCACGATATAACAGTTTAAGTATTTCAACTCTCTGTTGTTCTCCAACGGTTAAATTATCAATAATACTTGTCGGATCGATGTTTAAATCATATTGCTTTCCAAGTTCTATTAATTTTTTATTAATTTTTGCAAATGGAGGACGGATTTCTAAATCTGGAAGACCTAGAACTATGTTTTCAGCAACACTTAAATTACCAACGAGCATAAATTCTTGATGAATCATACCAACACCAAGAGCCATTGAATCTTGAGGTGAACTTATATCAACTTTTTTACCTTTGATAAAAATTTCACCTTCATCTGGTCTATAAAGACCAACAAGCATGTTCATTAAGGTACTTTTACCAGCACCATTTTCACCAAGTAGAGCAAGAACTTCACCTTCAAACAAAGTTAAGTTTACATCTTCATTTGCAATTACACCGGGAAAGCGTTTTGTTAGATTCTTTAATTCGACAACAGGGATTTTTTCCATAATAATTCCATATAGTTTTTAGTATTTTAATTAAAAAATAATAGGAGTGGGGGATACCCACCCCTATTAAATCATTTTTAATAGTGAGTCCATTAATTATAAAATTAATGATTTATATTCACTTTAGTTTACAGATCCAGCAACACCTTCAACAAACCAATTTATTGAAAGCATATCGCTATCACTCATCTTTGCACCAGCAGCTTGTTTAATATTACCTTCATTGTCTGTTAATTTACCCCAGAATACGTCAAATGTATCAGCTCTCATTTTAGCTTCGATACCTTGAATTTCTGTAACTAAAGTAGCTGGAACTAGTGGAGAGAAGTCTGATAATTTAATCATGTTATCATCTAGACCACCCCAGTATTGTTTCATAGTCCATGTACCATCTAATGCATCCTGAATTTCAGGAATCATATAGTTACCCCAGTTCCACATTGGTGAAACAAGAACATTATCTGATTTTGTAATAGCTCTGAAGTCAGCATTGTAACCAATTGAATAGTCGCCTCTTTCAATAGCTGCTTTAGCAGGTTCTGTTGTATCTTGGTGTTGAGCAATAACATCACAACCAGCATCTAGAAGAGATTCTGCACCTTGTCTTTCTTTTGAAGGATCAAACCATGTATTTGTCCAAACTACCCTAACAGTTGCATTTGGATTTTCTACTCTTGCACCTAGTGTAAAAGCATTAATACCACGAACAACTTCAGGAGTGTTAAATGCAGCAACATAACCAATTTGGCCACTCTCGCTCATTTTACCTGCAATCATACCAGATAGATAACGCATTTGGTACATTCTACCAAAGTAGTTTGACATGTTAGCATTTGATAGATAACCAGAACAATGTTCGAAGTAAACATCTGGGTGATCTTTAGCTACGTTTAACATATACTGTTGGTAGTTATAAGAGTTTGCAAAAATAATTTTACAACCAGCATCAATTAAGTTTTCCATAGCTCTTTCACTTTCTTCATTCTCTGGAACATTTTCCATTCGAATTACTTTGATTTTATCACCAAATTTTGCTTCAGCTGCTTTTGTGCCTTGATCATGCATATATGAATAACCAAAATCACCAGGAGCTGATACGTAGATAACACCAACTTTCATTGGCTCTGCCTTTTTTGTTTCAGGGGTTTTGCTCTCGCTTGTACCCTGTGCAAAACTAGATGCTACTGCAAATAATGCAACAGCCATAAAAACTAATAGTTTTTTCATTGTCGTTTCCTCCTAAAAAAACTTTGAAAACTTGGTTTAATTAGAACAACACTCAAGTTTTCATCTCAATGTGATAGCGGTAAGAATTAACCGTTTGAATAATTATAATTTAGTAAGTCTTTGTTGTCAAAAGGAACATAAATAGTACAGAAATAATATATTTATTAATATTTTGTTGTAAAAAGTAGATTTATTTAAAAAAAATAACTAAATTATGCTGTATAATTCAATTTACTAATAGAAATAGCAACAAAAATAAAGAAAAAATATACAAAACAATTATATTTGTTGCATAAGTATTAATTTTTTTGCATATAAAATTGAATTATTTTGATATTAAGTAAAAAAAATAAAAAAAAGCAATAATTATGTAACAAAAGTAGTTTATTATTGATAAGTAAAATAGTGATTAATTTTATATTATAAATTTTAAAATACAATTATTGCTAATAAAAAAATAAAAGTAGTAAATATTTTTAGTTGTAAAAATTATCTATTTATGTCAATTTT
>JAENWY010000020.1 GCA_016649775.1 Spirochaetaceae bacterium | reverse complement strand
TAATTGTAATTGATATTTCATAGACTTTAAGTGGGTCTATAGTAATGGTTACAAGTGTTATATTTACGGCAGTAGCTTTTGTAGTACTACCGACAAGGAGATTTGAAAAATGAAGATTTTGAGGAAAATTGCATTGTTTACAATTTTATCATCTTTAGCTATTACTTCTGTAATGGCTCAAGGTGTTAGAGAAGATTACAAATCTGGAACAGTCACAACTGTATCAATACCAAAGGCTTTTAATTATGATAAGATTGGTGATGTAGTTAAGGGTAAAGCAACTAGTGCTAATGAAGTAACAATTAACATAGCTGCTACTAGTGATATTCATGGTCGTTTATATCCATATGAATATGCAACAGATCAACCTGCTGATGGTACTGGTTATGCATTAACTTATGATGTAGTTAAACAAATTAAAGCAAATAATCCTGATACTTTATTATTAGATATTGGTGATGTATTGCAAGATAATAGTGCTGAATTATTCAATGATATGGATGTACATCCAATGGTTGAAGCATTAAATTACATGAACTATGACTTATGGGTTCCCGGTAACCATGAATTTAACTTTGGTTTAGCTTTCCTAGAAAGAAACTTAGAAGCATTCAATGGTAGAGCTGTAAGTTCAAATATTGTTTATAAAGATGGTTCAGGTTATTTTGTTAATCCTTATCAAATCTTTGTTATTGATGGAGTAAGGGTTGCAGTAGTAGGTGGTATTGCACCACATGTTGCTCAGTGGGAAGCTTCAACTCCAGAACATTTCCAAGGATTAGATTTTGAAAACCCTGTTGAAGCTGTAAAGAAAACTGTTGCAGCCTTAGAAGGTAAATATGATGTATTAATTGCTGCAATGCACTTATCTCGTCATGGTGAATATGATATGGAAAATATTGGTGGTGTATTTAACCTAGCTGAAGAAGTTCCTGAAATTGATTTAATCATTGCCGGCCATGAACATGCTACTTACTGTGAAAAAGTAAATGATACATGGGTTTTAGAACCAGGTGCCTATGGTGCTCAAGTTTCATTTGGTGAAATTAAACTAGCTAAAAAAAACGGTGAATGGGTTGTTGTAAATGTTAATGCAAAGAATATTGAAACTAAAGGTTTAGTAGCTGATGAAGGACTTACTGAAAAGTTTGCATTTGTTGATGAAGCATCATTAAAAGATGCTCGTACTGATATTGGTCAAGTTACTGAAAACTTTGTTGATGGAGTAGATTATATCACTGGTGAAAATCATGTTACAACTATGCCTACAACACAAATGGAAGATACAGCAGTTATTGATTTAATCAACATAGTTCAAATGAAGTGTGCTGATGCTCAAATTGCCTCATGTGCAACATTTAACTCTGATCAAGCTTTATTTAAAGGACCTCTTCAAAAGAAAGATATGGCTTTTATCTATAAATATAGTAATACATTAAATGGTGTATATATGAGTGGTACAAATCTAAAAGCTTATATGGAATGGTCTGCATCCTTCTATAATACTTATAAAGATGGTGATGTAACTGTTTCTTTTAATCCTGAAAAGAGAAGCTATAACTATGATATGTTTAGTGGTATTAATTATAAAATAGATATTTCAAAAGAAGCTGGTACAAGAATTGTTGATGCAACAATAGATGGTCAACCATTAAATCTTACTGCAACTTATAAAGTAGCTGTAAATAACTATAGATTAGGTACTTTATTGACAAACGGTTGGGCAAATCCTGAAGATGTTTATTACACAAGTGCTAATGACATTGATGCTACTATCCGTACTAAGATTATGGAATATGTTATGAATGATTTAGGTGGTAAATTAGCTCCTATATGTGATTATAACTGGTCCTTAACTGGTCTTACTGATTCTTTCAACAATCCTAAAGTGATTGCTGCAATCAAAGCTGGTAAAATTGAAATTCCAACATCTTCTGATGGAAGAACAATGAACGTTAAATCGGTTACTTTAAACGATTTGAAATAGTAAAAATTTAACACTAAATTTTAAAGCTTATCTCTTTTCAATAAAATGATTTGGGATAAGTTTTTTTTTACCAATTATTAATACTTTTTACTTGTAACTTTATAGTGAATTAGATATGTTTTGTTCATGAAAAAACGTTATTTGTTGCTCGCATTTACTCCAACTATTATTTGGGGATTTGGTTATGTGGTACAAAGTATTGGGCTAACTACTGTTGGTGTAAATACCTTAAATGCAACAAGATTTATTCTTGCGTTTATTGTCCTTCTCCCTGTGTTATATATTAGAAGAAAAAATATTTATAAAAAAGAACCAAATAAGTTAATACTGAGGAGAGCAACTCTTATTAAGGGAAGCATTGTTAGTGGTATATTCTTATTTATTGCAAATACTTTTCAATTTTGGGGAATGCTTTATACAACTCCGGGAAAGGCAAGTTTTATAACTTCTTTATATATTGTTATTGTACCTTTTTTAAGTTTGTATTTTGGAGAAAAAATTTCAAAAAAGGTATGGATTGGTGTATTACTTGCATTAATTGGAATGTATCTGCTCTGTTTTACGAAAGGTATTTCAGGTGTTAATATAGGTGATTTGCTTGTTTTAGTCAGTGCTTTTGGTTTTTCATTTCAAATAATCTCCATTTCATATTATGCCCCAATGTGTGATGCTTTCTCTCTTGCAGCTTTCCATATTTTAATAGCCGGGATTTTATCAGGAATAACTATGTTTATTCTAGAAACTCCAACCTTAATAGCCATTAAAGCTGCGTGGTTTCCTATAGTTTATTCAGCTATTTTTGTATCTGCTATTGGTTATACTTTTCAGATATTGAGTCAACAAAAACTGAGTCCTACAATAGCCTCATTAGTATTTAGTTTTGAATCAGTTTTTGCATTATTTTTCGGATGGTTACTATTAAATGAAAAACTATCAAATAAAGAGTTAATTGGATGTGTTTTTGTACTTATTGCTATATTAATTACTCAGGCGTCTCCTTTGAAAATAAAAAAAATTAGAAATAAAAAAACACAACCTAAAAAAGTTGTGTAATATTTATCTTAATTTGTTTATTTACTTTCAATATCCATTATTTTAGTAACTCTTCTTTGATGTCTTCCGCCTTCAAAGTCAGTTTTAATGAATGCATCAAGAATGTCTAAGGGCTTCTCTTTATATTCAATTCTTCCACCAAAAGCAATAAAGTTAGCATTGTTATGTTGTTTAGCTTTTTGCGCAGAATAAATATCTTGAACTAAAGCACAACGAATACCTTTTACTTTATTAGCAGCAATTGATATGCCAATGCCTGTTCCACAACAAACAATACCAAAATCATAATCCCCTTTTTTATATTCAATACAAGCTTTTTCTGCTTGATCAGGATAGTCAATAGATTCTTCATGATCTATTCCTAGATAGTTAACAGTGTGTCCAGCAACCTCTAGATGTTTAATAATTTTTTTAGTTAACTCAACTGCTCCTTGGTCATTTGCAATAACAATATTCATAATTTTTTAAATAACTCCTTTGTTTTCAATAGGTTTATTTTAATAATATCAAAAAATATTATAAGAGTATAGTTTTATTATTATTTTTAAACTATTAAATTGATTAGGATTGTATTAATAGTAAAAAATTTGATTGAGTTTTGACCTTATATAAGTTATTATTTGATTATTTTAGGGGGAGTTAATGGAAAAAGTATTAGTATGTGGCCATAGAAATCCTGATATGGATAGCGTATGTAGTGCATATGCCTTTGCAATTTTGCAAAATAAAGTAATAAAAAATCAAGAGTACGAAGCTGTTAGATGTGGTAAGTTGAATGAATCTACAAAAGGTGCTTTTGAGCGACTAGGATTAGAGCCTCCTAGTTTTATAAAAGATGTTAGAACAAGAGTATCCTCTGTTGTTGTTAATCCTGAAATTTCAATTGACGGTAATGAACCAATTCATAAATTAATCTCAATATTTCAGGATAATGATATTTCCGTTGTTCCTGTTACAAGAGAAGGTAAGTATTTAGGACTTTTATCTATTGATGAAATTAATAGATACTTCTTAAAAGAAGTTAGCAGTGAGAGACCTTCTTATAAACTTAATCTAGAGACTATGAATCATGTCTTAAAAGGTAGTTTCATAAAAAAAGGTAAAGTTAGTAAGATGGAACTTAAAATCATGGTAGCAGCCATGAGTTTTACTAAGTTTAGAGAACAATTTGATGGGATGGAGAATAAAGATCTACCATTATTAGTTGTTGGTGATAGAATTGAACCAATATTAGAAGCTGTTTATAGACAGTTTCCAGTTATTATATTAACAGGTATGAGTGAAAAGATTAAACGTCTAGTTGATTTTTCAAAATTTAAAGGAACAGTTTTTTTATCTGAAACTCATACTAGTGAAACTTTAAGATTATTAAGACTTTGCCTACCTGTTGAAGAAATTTTAGAACAAAATCCTCCGATAATCAATTATGAATGTTTATTTGATGAAGCTAAGAGTATACTAATGCATAGCCATTTTAGAGGACTTCCTGTATTTAGTGGTGAGACTTTAGAAGGTTTTGTAACTAGAAGATGTTTCTTAGAAAAACCTAAAACAAAGATTGTATTAGTAGATCATAATGAAGAGGATCAAGCCGTTTCTGGAATTGAAGAAGCTGAAATTATTGGTATTATAGATCATCATAGATTTGGTCTTAAAAAAACCAACACTCCTATTTTTATAAATTCAGCTCCCCTTGGTTCTACTTGTTCTTTAGTAACTCAAATGTATGAACGCTATGGTATCCCTATTGATTATAATATTGCTAGAATTCTTTTATCAGGATTAATTTCTGATACAGTTATATTAAGATCTCCAACTACAACCGAAGAAGATAAGAGAATTGCTAAATTATTATGTGAAGCCGGTAATGTTGAAGATATTCAGAAATTTGGTCAAATTATGTTTGATTCAGGTATTTCAATTAAAAAACAAAACCCTATTGATGCAATCCAAAGTGATTTTAAGATTTATAAAGAAAAAGGTTTAAAAATTGGTATTGGACAGTATGAAGTTATAACCTTAAAAGATTTGGATACTTATAGAGAAAAATATATTGAAGCTCTTGAAATAGTTAAAAAAGAAAATAGTTTAGATTGGGCGCTTTTTATGATTACAAATGTTGTAAAACAAGATAGCACATTATTAACAACTGGTCTTGATACTGTTGAATACAAGTTAATTTATCAAAAAATTGCTGATAAAACTTATTCTTTACCTCAGGTTTTATCAAGAAAAAAACAATTGTTGCCAGAAATAATAAGAGCATTGGAAGAATAGTGTAGGCTATAACGACTTTAAAAAAAGAGCAACCTATAAATGTGGAAATAGGTTACTCAAAAAATATATCAAAATTTACAAGTAAATTTTTAAGCATTGGACTTAGTAGTAGTTTTAAAACTACTGCTATTTATTAAGCTAAATTTAATTCCCTCTCCAAGAGCGAGTGAACCTTCCTCAGCAATATTTCCATAATTTATGGAAGCTGAAACTGGTTGTTTATCTAAACCTGTCTTAATTATGGCTAATCCTTTTTCTAAAGAATAATCAGTTGATATTTTAGCATTTGTCATATAGCCATTATCTGCTAAAATTAATACTTCATCACCATAAGAAAAACCCATATCTAATAACTCTTTTGTAGTTATTGTCAAAGTAATATTACCATATTTATCAATAGAAGATATCTTTCCAGATATCTGAACTTCTTTATTAATAGTTTCTGGTTGATTTCCTGCTAAACTTGAACACGACATTGCTAATAAAGAAGCAATAATTGTTAAAAACATTAATATTCGTTTCAATTTACTTCCTCCATCAATTAATATAACAAAAAATTCTTAAAAAGATTACAAGAATAACGAAATTTAAGTGTTATTTTTATGTAGTTATAACTTTTATAATATTTTGTATTAATTTTTACTCTCTATAATTACACTATTTTCAAGATTGTAACAATACATATGTAAATTTTATCCACTTAATAGCATAAATATATAAATTCTTTATAAAAATAGTTAAATGAGAGAAAAAGGTTTTTGAGATTTTCTCTCATAATAACTACTCTATTATTTTACAACACTAACAGTATTTATTGCTGGAATAGTTTTAAGTGCATTCATTGCTTTCTTGAAATATTCTTCATGATCTGCTTCAACCGTAAAGGTACCAATCAATTTTGTAGAATCAAAATCATCATCATATAATCTACCACCAATTAGGTGAGCATGGTGTTTCTTTATAGCCCCTTCAATTTCACTAAATAAATCATATGTTCTTTTACATGTTACTCTAAATCTTTTAGTAGGTTTTGGTGATTTAGTTTCCCATTCTACTTCTATAGAACGTTCATCAATTTCCTTCATGTTTTTTAAGTTAGGACAATCTTTTCTATGAACTATAACACCTCTACCGCGACTAATGTATCCTATGATATTATCCCCTCTTTGAGGATTACAACACCTAGCAAGTGTTATCATCATATTCGTTTCATCTCCAACGGTAAAAGAGGAATGACTTTCATCCATAACATTTCTAATGATTTTTCCATCTTCAGAAAGTACATCTTTCGGAACGATAGACTCATCTATTTGAACAATTGGTTTTGTTGTTGCAATAATGTCTTTATCAACAATTAAATTGAGTTCATTTTTATTCAACCAAGCTCTTATTTTTTTTAGTGCACTTTGTGTTTGAGCAAAACGTAACCAAGAAAGATGAGGATGAGCTTTTGGACTGGTTAATATTTCAATAACTTGAGTGTGCTTTAGTCTATGATCTAATGAAATAATAGAACCATCTGCTTTTGCTCCAGCACAATGGTTACCAACTTCCGTGTGAATTTTATAAGCAAAATCAAGGGCTGTAGAGGTAGAAGGCAATTCAACAATATGGCCCTGAGGAGTAAATACGCAAATTGTATTTTTTAGTAATTCACCTTTAATATCATCCATGAAAGATTCATTTTGATCAATTTCATTACTCCACGATTCTAAAGTTTGTAATATCTTATTAAATTGAGCATCAGACATGTTTTTACTATTACTGTCTTGAGACCCAGAGTTAACTTTATATTTCCAGTGTGAAGCAATACCAAATTCAGCGGTTTCATGCATCTGTTTTGTTCTAATCTGAATTTCAAGTAATTTACCATCAAGCGCCATAACTGTTGTATGTAGACTCTGATAATTATTGGCTTTGGGCATAGCAATATAATCTTTGAATCTACCTTCAATAGGTGGCCAAATATGGTGTACAAAACCGAGAATTGTATAACATTCAATAATTGAGTCACAAAGAATTCTAACACCTAGTAAATCGTAGATTTCATCGATGTCCTTTTTTCTCTTTTTCATTTTAAGATAAACTGAGTATGCATGTTTAGCTCTAGAAGATATTAAGATATTTCCGAAGTTTTCTTTTGCACATTCCTGATAAATAGCTTTCTCAATTCTTTTTAAGTAAGCAGTTTGTTCACCTTTTTTACTCAATAAGTAACTGTTAATATAATTAAAAGTATCAGGATGAATTGCTTTCAACGATAAATCTTCTAATTCATCTTTTACCCAACTAATACCAAGACGATCTGCAAGAGGTGCATAGATTTCTAAAGTTTCTTCACTAAATTGTTTACGTCTTTCAGTACTTAGATGTTGAACAGTCCTCATATTATGAAGTTTATCAGCAAGTTTTATAATAATAACTCTTGCATCCTTACTCATAGCAAAGAACATCTTTCTTATCGTTTCTGCCTCTTGAAAAGATTTACTATCTGTTTTAAGAATTTCAATTTTAGTAACACCTTCAACAAGCATTGCTACTTCACCATTGAACATTTCTTTTAATTCATTGTAATCAGCAGTTGTATCTTCGAGAGTATCATGTAATAAACCTGCACAAATTGTATCACTATCCATATCTAATTGAATTAGTATCTCAGCAACTGCAATTGGATGAATAATATAAGGCTCACCACTTTTTCTTTTTTGACCTTCATGTTTATTACATGAAAAGATAGCCGCTTGGCGGATTTTCTCTCTTTCTTCAGGAGGATATTTTTTTGCTTTTATCAGTAATCTGTCAATTAATTGCTCGTACATAAACTCCTCCAACAACTCTTTCTTTTTGATTTAAATCTTTATAGATTTGTACATCTTTAAAATCATAAGCTTCTAAAATCTTTTTTACATCTTCTGTTTGTCTATAATCACATTCGAAGAAGATTGCTCCACCACTGTCATTTAGATGAATTGGTGCTTCTTTAATAATATCTCGGATCAACGATAAGCCATCATTTCCAAATCCCTCTAATGCCAAAAGAGGTTCCTTTTGAACCTCTTCACTAACATTTTCGCACCATTCTTTAGTTAAATATGGAGGATTTGAAACTATTATATCATATTTATTGCATTTTTCTAAAAGATTTGTTTGAATAATTTTTGATTTATTATGATAAAGAGTCATATTATTGTAGGAAGCAACCTCGAGAGCATCACTGCTTATATCTGCGAGACTCATATCACAATCGCATTCTAAAGCAATTGATATACCTACACATCCCGTTCCAGTACATAAATCTAATACTGAAGGTTTATAGTTAATAGCTTTAATATAAGTGAGTGCAACTTCTACAAGAGTTTCAGTATCAGGACGAGGTATGAGTGTTGCCTCATTAACTTTAAAATCTCTTCCATAGAATTCTTTTGTTCCTAAAATATAAGCCATAGGAATTTTTGAAATACGTTTTTCTAATAATTGATTAAACGTTAAATAAGAATCAGAGGAGATTTTCTCCTCTGAATTAGTAATGATTTGGACATGTGAAAATCCAGTAGCCTTCTCAAGTAACATTCTAGCATCCAAACTGGGGGTACTACTTATATCCTTGAGGGCGACCTTTGCTTGTACAAGTATTTCTCGTACAGTTTTACTCATTTATGCTCCCTTCATTGCAGCTTCACCTGCTGATACTTTTAGAGCTTCAATTACTTCTTCCATATTTCCACTAAGAATTATTTCTAGTTTGTATAGTGTTAAATTGATACGGTGGTCTGTTAATCTATTTTGAGGGAAATTATACGTTCTAATTCTCTCAGATCTATCACCACTACCAACTTGACTCTTTCGCTCATCAGATCTTTCTTTTTGTTTTCTAGATTCTTCTAAATCATACAATCTTGAACGTAAAACTCTCATAGCTTTATTTTTGTTTTTTAACTGAGATTTCTCATCCTGTTGAATAACAACAATTCCTGTTGGAAGGTGGGTTAATCTAACTGCACTATCTGTTGTATTAACACATTGACCACCTGGTCCACCTGCTCTCATAACATCAATCTTAAGATCTTCTTGTTTAATTTCAATATCAGTTTCTTCTGCTTCAGGAAGAACAGCAACAGTTACAGCAGAGGTGTGAACACGGCCACCTGATTCTGTAGATGGTACTCTCTGTACTCTGTGTACTCCTGATTCGAGTCTAAGTGAACCATAAACATCTTTACCACTGATTGAGAATACAATTTCTTTGTATCCACCAAGTTCAGTTTCATTGGCACTCATGATTTCAATTTTCCAACCCTTAATTTCTGCATATTTAGAATACATTCGAAATAAATCTGCTGAGAAAAGCGCAGCTTCATCGCCACCTGTTCCAGCTCTAATTTCCATGATTATATTCTTGCCTTCTAGAGGATCTGGTGGAATAAGAAGCATTTTACATATCTTAGTTGATTTTGCAACGTCATTTCTTAAAGTATCTAATTCTTCTTTAGCCATTTCTCGCATATCTGGATCACTTTCTTCTTCAAGCATTTCTACCGCATCTTCTAATTGCTGAGTTAGTTCTGATAAGTTTTGCATTTCCTCAACAATTGGAGCAACGTGTGATCGTTCCATCATGAGCTTTTTATATAGATTCATATCTTTCATAACATCTTGAGAAGAAAGTTTTTTATCTATTTCTGCTAATTGTTCAATATATGAGGGTAATTTTGTTAACATTTTTTATGTCTCCTACCTATTTTTATTAAATATAATTAATTTCTTTCCTTTTGAATAGTGTACAGTATAAAACTAATGTTTATCTGGTGTATATCTTACTACCATATGTACAATTGCAGGAATAGAACTAACACAAGTTATAGTATGTTCAATGTCACAGTGATACATTAAAAAATCACCTTTTTTAAGTGTACATTCATTTTGTCCTGCACAAACTTTTACACTACCTTTAATAATAGTAAGAAATTCTTGAGTTCCTGCAAAGTGAGGTTCACTAGCAAGGGCGGCATGAGAATCAAATGTTAATAAATACATTTCAAGATCTTCTACCATATTAAGAGGTGATAAAATTCTAATTGTTACACCATTTTCAGTTGTCTCAATGATATGACCTGAATTAGTAGTTGGATTAACAATGAAATCTCTTTTAGGTTGAGGATCATGGGCTAATATATCATGTATATCAACATTTAAACCGCGTGCTATTTTCCATACTGTGGCTACAGTTGGATTTACTTTATCACTTTCAATCTGGCTTAGCATTGCTTTTGATACACCAGATCTTTCACTTAGCAGTGTAAGTGTTAAATGTCTTGATTGTCTAAATTTTTGAATATTTTTGCCAAGTGGTGGTGGGGTTTCCATTAATTTACCTTGTTTTTAAGTTTATTCTCTAATTGTATTCCATATTCCTTCAATTTGAGAAGAGTATTATATTCTCTAGATTTATTAAAAGAATTTGAAGCTAAATTATTTTCTTTTTCAATAAATTCGTCAAGTCTAATATAATAGTTTAGTAAACTATTTTGTTCAGGATCAACAGGCGGATTTGTAATTCTATCAAATGCAAAATCATACCAAGCCTCTTTATCTTGAGGGTTTAAGGCCTCTTCATTATTTCTATATATATAGCGATAGACTAATTCTTTTGCTCTTGAATCCTCAAATTTTATTTTTTCTAATAATAATAATTTTTCTTCAAGTTTAGCTTTTTTAATAGTTTTAAAACTATAAGTATCATTTCCTGAGAAGAATGCTGTATATATTTTACTATCAACATCGTCCACATCATTGGAATATTGAATTGAAGAAGCGCCTTTAATTATTCTATCAGTTATCTCTTTATGTTTTAGAAGAGTTGTAGCTCTTTCCTGGCATAATTCAATATCAATTCCAAGAGAAGTAGCCACTTCTTTATTAATTACTTTTGCAGTAGCAATGAAAGGACATTTATTTATTGCAATATAAAATAATCCTTCTGTATTAATAATATCATCTTCACTAGCTTTTAATAAAGGGGTAATATCTTTTGTTAAATCAAATAGGTATACATTACTTGAATTAGGAATATCAGTTATTTTTAATGCCAAAGTAGTACAGCCATTTTCACTGGTTAATTTAGTATCTGATACACAAATCATTTTGTCTCTATTATTAGCAAGTTCATCCTGAATTTTATATTTTGATCTAAGATTATAGTAGTAAGAATATAAACTTGGCTGTCTCTCATGTATTAATTTTGCCATGGCAATTGTTGCTCTAACATCAACTAATGCATCATGGGCTCCAACTTGGTCGATATGATTAGCTTTAGTTAATTCTGTTAATTTAAATGTAAAATAATTACTTTCATTCTTTTCTGGCCAATCTATATTAGAACCTCTCAAATCATGAGTAGCTCTAATTAAAGGTAATATATCCCATCTACTACAGCCATTTTTGTATTCTCTACTATATGGATTAGATAAATTTCTGTATAAAGCATTTCTTATAAATTCATCATCAAATTTAATAGAATTAAATCCTACCACTGTTGTATTAGCTTGTGAAAATTCACTATTAATTTTGGTAATAAATTCTTCTTCATTCATGCCTTTTTCATTACATTCTTGAGGAGTAATTCCTGTAACTAAACAAGCCTCAATTGATGGTAAATAGTCACTACTTACTTTACAATAATATATTATTTCATCTCCAATTATCTCAAAATTATTATCTGTTCGTATTGCAGCAAATTGTGCAATTCGATCAAATCTCGAGTTTAAACCGAAAGTTTCTAAGTCATACCATAAAAAAGTATCTTTATTTCTTTGAATATTCATGAAAACTATTATATCATAAATATAACAAAGTTTTTTAAAATTTTTATAATATTAAAGGAAAAGGAATGAAAAAAGTAATTGTTCTGATTTTAATCGTTTTATTTATGGTTCCCATATTTTCAAATGATATCGTTCCTCTAGACGAATTAACTAGAGGTGTTAGTGCGGTGATAGATACATCTTATGTCGCTGCTGCACAATTTTTTGCAGTTGATCAATCTTCAATTGATTCAATAGTCATTCGAGTTCCTTCAGGAAAAATATTACCTGATGCCATAATTGTTCAAGAAGGTGATTTGGGAGATTATCTACAATATTTCCCGCAATCAGCTTCAAATTTTACGAATAATACCTATGGTGCATTAAATGAAACAGTTAGAAAGCAATTAATGCAAAGTGATTGGAAAAAAGGGGTAGCAATTGTAACAGGTGCTTCAGCTGTAGTTTTTCAAAAAGACCAAAATGTTTTTTCATTATTGACAAATGCTTTAAGTGGAATTTTTCCTAGAGTTGGTTTAGTTACCGACTTCTTTGTAGAAGGAACTGGATTTAGTGTCCCTTTAAGAATTAAAGGGACCTTTATTGTTACCGGTGATAGTGATGGAGCTCTAAAGATTCAAACAATATCACTAACTATTAATGATAAAAAATATGATATAGAATAATATGATTATTTTTCATACTTTAATTATTAAATAATTCAAATACATGTAGTTAGTTTACATTTTGTAAACTAACTACAAAGTGTAAATATTTATATATTTAGTATTTGACTTTAAGATTTTCTCCAACAACATATGGTTTTATGCCATTATCAACTAAATCTTTTAGCTCTTTATGAGTGATTAAATATTTATTCTTATTTGCTAAAAAATGTGTAAACTCATCATATGTTTTTTCTATTGCTAATTTGTCATTAGCAGATAAATCAAGATTGGTGCCTTTTTCAAGTGCTACAATTATACTAAATCCTTCATCACTAACTTTTGCGGGTGCATAGTGAAGTGTTCTAGCATTTACCACAACTGCTTGTCCCTGTTTAAAATAAAATGCTTTTGCTTTTGAAGTATCAAAATGATTATTTTTATCAAAATCATTAATAGATCCTAAAAACAAAATACAATCTTTTATTGCTACATTAACTTCATTACAATCATGCCATTCCATGGCTCCAAGTTCTGAATTAGCTCCACTGCAATAACCAATTTGAATATCCATACATCCAAAATAAGGGCTTATTTCATCGATAGCTTTTGCGATTTCTAATTCTGCTCTACTTGCCTCATATGTACATCCTGTACTGCTGATTTTGAAAGTTGAAAGCTTTTCTATTAATAATGATTTTGATGGAAAATCAATTATTCTTCCATAAGGTATAAATTCGCTATCTTCTACACCATAGATTTTAAAATTGTTTAGTTTACTTAGTTCTTTAAATTTATCCATTTTATTTTCACTCCATTTTTTTATTATAAATTACCTTATTATAGTTTTGTTTCTTATTATGCGAAAAAAGTATTCCGTTTTGCGAAATATGTGCAAATTATCTTTTAATAGAATAGAGTAAAATAAAAGAATAAATAATAAATACACGAAAATATTGAGTTTTATTACATATTGTATTAATTTTTATACTTGATGAATATTATATTATTATAAATCCAAATATTCATTATTAAGGAAGATTAAATATGAAAATAACAGGTGTACATCACATTAACGTTGAAACTAAAGATATGGATAAAGCTATTAAGTTTTATACAGAAATTTTAGGACTTAAATTAAAATTCAGAAAAGATTTAGAATCTAAAGAGATTGCTTTTATTGATGCAGGAAATACTATTATAGAATTGTTCAAAGAAGATGATAAATTAAATAAGAAACACATAGATGGAGTTGTTAATCACTTTGCTTTTAAGGTAGTAGATATTAATGCAGTTGTAGCTAATTGCAGAGAAAAGGGCGTTAAAGTAACTAGTGAAGTTAGTGAAATTGTTCTTGATGGTGATATCAGATATGCATTCATTGAGGGTCCTGAAAACGAGAGAATTGAATTATTTGAATATATTTAGTATTTAAGAATTGCGTACAAATAATAAATATAAATTCTATTGGCTATATTATAATATAGCCAATAGCTTTTATCCTGAATAATATAGACAATAGCTCAACTTTTTAGCATAATGTATGTAAATAAATACATGCTTTAGCGTTAAGCCTTGGAGGTAGTTTTGAAAAAAGAAGTACAAGAATTTCTATTAAAATGGGGTATTTCTCCAGACAATGTTGATACGGATGAAATGTTAGATTTCTTTATAACTGAAATGGAGAGGGGATTAGATCTTAAAGAGAGTTCTCTTTCAATGATCCCTACTTATATAAGTGATAAGTCATCATTAGTTCCTGGTAAAAAATTAATAGTCATTGATGCAGGTGGCACAAATTTAAGAACTTGTTTAGTAACATTTAATAAAGAATTACAACCTGAAATTACAGATTTTAAAAAAGTTCCAATGCCAGGGGTTAAGAGCGAAGTTAGTGCCAAAGAATTTTTTTCAGTTTTTGCCAATCAAGTTCAAGATATTATTGATAAAAGTGATTATATTGGTTTCTGTTTTAGCTATGCTGCAACAATTTCTCCTGATAATGATGGAACTCCTATTATATTCTCAAAGGAAATTAAAGCTCCTGAAGTAATAGGTAAAAAGGTTGGTGCGTCTCTTTTGGCTGAATTAAAAAATAGAGGCTATAATGTTGAAAATAAGAAAGTTGCAGTATTGAATGATACTGTTGCAACACTATTAGCAGGTAAAGCTGCATCTTCAAAAGATAAACAATATGATGGTTATATCGGGTTCATCCTTGGAACAGGTACTAATACAGCCTATTTAGAAAAAAATGAAAATATTGTTAAATTATCCAATCTTGACCCAGGTTCACAAGTTATTAATGTTGAATCAGGATCACTTATAGCAAAACAAGGTCTATTAGACAAATTATTCAATTCTACAACAAAGGATCCTTCACAATACATTCTAGAAAAAATGATTAGTGGTGCCTATCTTGGTCCATTGAGTAATGTTGCAATGGAAAGAGCTGTGGATGATGGTATTTTATCTAATGAATTTGGTAAAAGATTTGCTCAAGTTGGTTATGTGAATACCACTGAAATGAGTAATTACTTAGAAATGCCTTTTAATGAGGACTATAAATTAGTTCAATGTGTTAAAGGCAATAATAATGATAGTGAAAATTTATGGCATATATTAAAATCAATTATTGAAAGAGCTGCTAAAATGACTGCTATTAATTTAACAGCAGCTGTAATTAAAACTGATTTTGGTAAAAACCCACTTCATCCTGTTTGTATTAATGCCGATGGTACAACCTTCTATAAAACAGAATATCTTGAAAAATATACTAATTATTATTTAGAACAATTACTTGTAAAAAAATATAACAGATATTATGAAACTGTATGTATTGATAACTCTCCAACTATTGGAGCAGCTATTGCAGCTTTAGGCTTAAAATAATATAAAATTTATTTACTTCTATTACATAGCCCTGGCTCTTGAGCTAGGGTTTTAAGCTTTATTAAATTTTGTAAAATGTATAAATTTTATTATAATTAAAGTATGTTAATATAAATACTATTTGCCTTATATTGATAGTATTTATAATTTTTGATTATAAAATAGATATCTAGGAGATAACACTATGAAATATGACTTTACTACAATAATGGAACGTAAGGGGAAAGATGCAATTGCCGTTGATTTGATTGGTAAATTCCCTGGTTTTGCGCCATCTAAACCTAAAGAGGGCTTTGATGTATTACCCATGTGGGTTGCTGATATGAACTTTGCTACAGCACCTAGTATTCAAGAAGCAATGATTGAGAGAATTAAACATCCTGCTTTTGGGTATTTCAAATTAAGAGATGAATATTATGATTCAATAATAAATTGGCAAAAAAAACAATTTGGGATTACCTCATTAACTAAAGAAAATATTGGTTATCAAAATGGTGTTTTAGGTGGTGTAATTTCAGCACTTAACGTTCTCTGTAGTCGTGGGGATAATGTTCTACTTCATTCTCCTACCTATATAGGGTTTACTCATGCTCTTGGTGATAATGGTTATAATATTGTACACACTCCTCTTATAAAAGATGAACAAGGTATTTGGAGAATGGATTTTGATGATATGGAAAGAAAAATCATAAAAAACAAAATCCATGCAGCCATATTCTGTTCTCCACACAACCCTACTGGTCGTGTTTGGGAAAGAACAGAACTTGAAAAAGTTATGGAGCTATACAAAAAACACAATGTCTATGTTATTTCTGATGAAATTTGGTCAGATTTGATTTTAGAAGGTCACAAACATATTCCACTATCCTCAATTAATGAAGATGCAAAAATGAGAACTATTTCAATGTATGCTCCCTCTAAAACTTTTAACCTTGCAGGTTTAATTGGCTCATATCATGTAATTTTTAATGAATATCTTAGAGATAGAGTTAATAAAGAATCGTCTATTTCTCATTATAATGATTGTAATGTTTTATCTATGTATGCACTAATAGGGGCTTATAATAGTGTTGGTAGTGAATGGTTAAAAGAGTTATTAGAAGTTTTAAATGATAATGCTAATTATGCTTATGATTTCATAAATAGTAACTTTGAAGGAGTAAGTCTTTCTAAACCTGAGGGCACCTATATGATTTATATAGATGTTTCAGGTTGGTGTAAAGTCCATAATATAACATTAGCTGAACTATTAAAAAAAGGAAGTGATGTTGGTGTCGGTTGGCAAGATGGCAGTAGGTTTAAAGTTCCTTATACTATAAGAGTTAATCTAGCTCTCCCTAAAAGCGAAGTTATTAAAGCTTTTCATAGATTAGATAAATATGTTTTTAACTCAAAATAGTTTTTTTATCTAAATATCTTTTTTTATAAATCACCTTAAACATATAGCC
>JAENWY010000142.1 GCA_016649775.1 Spirochaetaceae bacterium | reverse complement strand
TAAAAAGTGAGGGGTAGTTTGTTTTTGTAGATTATTACATCCTTGTCTTAAATGAATGCTTTTCTTTAAGTCTTGAACATTGATTTATGATTGTAAAATTGAACAACAAAAAGGAACAAACCCTAATCAGAAAATTTCTGAAAGAGGGTTTGTTCTAATAAAAATAGACCTTGGAGAAAAGCTAGTATCTATTTCGTTGTTTAAGTACTAGCTAAATATCCTTATTTATCTAGAAGCCTTATGCTGTTTAAGTTTTGTCTGAACAACAGGAAGTAGAATAGCTCCGATAGTCAGAATAATCATTATTTTACAAATTGGACTACTTATAAATATATGAAGATCACCATTGTTAATCTTAAATGCTCTTCTAAAACTCTGCTCCATACTATTTCCCACTATGCACGCCAGAACCAGCGGTGATACTGGGAATTTAGCTTTTGTTAAAAAGTATCCAACTAGACCAAAGATTAGTAGCATATAGAAGCTTGAACTTGAGAAGCTTATTGCATAGGCACCAATGAATGTTAGTCCAAGAACTATAGGATATAAAACCTTTGGTGGAACTGAAAGAACTCTTACAAGTAAACCAGCAAATGGAATATTTAAGAAAGCAAGGATAACATTACCAATGAACATACTTGCAATCAAAGGCCATACAATATCAGACTGTTGTTGGAATAATGTAGGACCTGGTTGGATTCCTAACATTAAAAGTGCACCCATCATAACTGCTGTAGTTCCGGAACCTGGAACACCAAGAGCAAGCATAGGAATTAAAGCACCAACAGAAGCTGCATTGTTAGCGGCTTCAGGTGCGGCAACACCTTCAATTGCACCATGTCCAAATTCTTCAGGATACTTGGAGAAAGATTTTTCATTGTTATAACTCATAAGAGATGCAATTGTACCACCAGCACCAGGAAGTACTCCTACAAAGAATCCTAAAGGAGAACTTCTAAGAATTGGTTTCCAACAACGTTTCCAATCTTCTTTACTAATCCAGATACGTCCAAACTTCTTTTGTATCTTTTTCTTTCCTTCGTCGATGTTCTTAAAACTTTTAAGAACTTCACCCAAAGCAAAGATTGCGATTATTACAATCAAGAAGTCTATTCCTCCCTGGAGTTCAAGTAGCCCCCCAGTGAAACGTTGTATTCCTGATTGCGGGTCTATTCCAATTGTTGCAATCATCAACCCCAGAATCATCGATATAAATCCTTTAATTTTACTCCCTTCCGACATACTGGCCGTTGCAATTAATGCAAAGAGGTATAGGAGGAAATATTCTGCTGGTCCAAATTTAATTGCAAAATGTGCAACAGGAACAGCTATAAATGTAATAAATATGGTAGCAACCGTACCACCAACAAAGGAGGCTATAGCGCTAATTGCAAGTGCAGCTTCTGCTCTTCCTGATTGTGCCATTGGGTAACCATCAAAAGATGCGGCAATAGCTGCTCCATCTCCAGGTGTGTTAATCAAAATTGAGGCACGAGACCCACCGTACATAGCACCATAATAAACACCACACATGGTAATTAGAGATGCTACAGGTCCCATTGTAAATGTTAATGGGAGTAATACTGCAACACCTGTTGCAGGTCCAAGACCAGGAAGCATTCCAATAATTGTTCCTAGTACACCGCCTATGGTTACCCAAAGGATGTTCATAGGTTGTCCAGCTACAGAGAAGCCTTGAAGAAGTAAGTTTATACTATCCATAATGTTTAATCCTTTTTAAATGAACTCTAACGGTGAAACCGGAAGGTATATACCAAGCGATGTGAATAAAAAGTAACAAATTAGTGAAAAACTAATTGCTACTATAGTGGAACGCTTAATAGCTGCTTTTCCACTGAAAATCCAGAGTTGGATTTCAAGGAAGATAATTGTAGAAAATATGTAACCAATTCTATTGAATAAAATGGTATATATAAGAACATTAAATATTGTAGTTAATATTTCTTTCGCATTTTTGTTGAAGGTAATTCCAGAACCTTTGCTTTTTGCTTCAGGAGTCTTACTTTTCTTGTATTCTTCTAAGACTAAAAAAGTACCTAAAATAATAAGTGAAATACCAAGTACCCCAGGAAAAACCTTTGGCTCATAAGGAATACCAAGGGCTGCCGCTGGAAGGTTGAAGGTTGCGATTGTGTATGTTATGCCCAAAAGGGTTACTAACATGGACATAATTAGTGAGAATGTCATTGCTGACTCCTTTATATAGTTCTGCTCTTTATCAGAGCAGAACTTAGGGTTTAAATTATTTTTTGAGCATTCCAATGTCTGCTAGAATATCTTTATAAGAGATTTCTGTTTTTTCTAGGAATGTAGTGAATTCAGGAGCATCAAGGTATGCATCATCCCAACCATATTTCTTTTCATAGGTCTTCCATTCGTCAGTTTTTGTCATTGCTGCAAGTTTTTCTCTCCAGTAGCTTACTGCATATTCTGGCATATCAGGGGCACCAAATAAACCTCTCCAGTTAGCGAATGTTACATCAATTCCTTCTTCTTGGCATGTAGGAATTTCATGTTGTAATCCTTCTCCGATTCTGTGATCAGCTGTTTGAGCTAAACACTTAAGATCACCACTTTGAACTAGACCCATAACATCTGCAAGACTTGTTGAGAATAGGTCAATATGTCCACCAAGAACTTGTGTAGCACCATCATCATCGAATGCTATATAGTCAATCTTATCTAAGTTTTTAACACCTGCAGCTTTAGCTACGATTAAGAACTGTACATGATCCATAGAACCTACTGAAGAAGTACCACCGATTTTAACAGATTTAGGGTCTTTCTTTAGTGCATCCATTACATCTTGAATTGAATTGTAAGGAGAATCTGCATTAACAACAAAAGCTGCATAGTCTGCTATTAAACGTGCTAAAGGAGTAGCATCTCTGAAACCGTATTTACTTGTACCGTTAAGATTAAAGAAAATAATTGGTGGAGAATAAACTGTGATAGTTTTAGCATCACCTTTTTTTGCTTGAAGAGTTCCAAGATGAACTGCACCACCAGCTCCAGGAGCGTTACGAACTGGCATTGATACTGATACTAAACCAGTGTCACCTAGTGTCTTAGCTACGGTTCTCATGGTTAAATCCCATCCACCACCAGCACCTGAAGGAGCTACCATATCAAAGTTACCTTTTGGGTACTTCACATCACCATTTTGCTGTTCATCGCTACCATTAGCGAATAGAACGGTTGGAACCATTAATGTTATCATTAATAGTGTAAGGAAAGTTTTTTTCATAATTTTCTCCATTTTGTAAAAATTTTCTCATTCGGGTTTAACCGAATTCTTATTTGTATTGTAGAGTGTTAAATCTTAATATGTTATTAATGGAATTCTTAAAATTTCTTAATAATTAGTTAATACAAATAGTATAGTGGAAAATCAATATTAAGTTATTAAAGAAATTATGTAGATAAAATTAGAGTATGTAAACAATTAACGACATGTTATAAGCGTTAGGTAATTATTTTATATATAAATAAGGTTTAATTTAAATTAAAATCTTTCTTTATTTATGAGGTAAAAACTGAAAATATACATTTAATTAATTATTCTTAAATTTATTATTTATGAATTTCTGTGCTCTTGAGTGTTTCATTTTTACTTTTTCTTAGATTCTCTAATATCACTTCTATTAACTCATCAAATGTTACAGGCTTTACGAGATAAGTTGAGATTAATCCTGTTTGTTTAGCTTCAATTACTTCTTTGCGAAGGAATGCTGTTAAAATAATTGAAGGGCATGTTGGAGCAATTTGACGTGTCATAACCGAAAGGTTAATTCCAGAATCTTTTCCAATAGGATCTCCACAAACAATTGCAGATACATTATTGACTCTGAAGAGATCTATTGCAGTTTTTAAATCACAAGCTGTTAAAACATTCATTCCGAAGTGCCTAAGACCCTTTTCAAGAACCTTTCTAACCTTTGCATTTTCATCTACAAGTAAAATAGTAGTCATACTCGATATTAATCCTTTGGTGTTTAACTGTTTTTTTATTTTACTATCTTTAGTGTCTTTAGCTAATGGTAGTAGAATTGTAAATGTAGTACCCTTTGAAACCTTAGAGTCAACTTTAATAAGGCCCTTATGAGAACTAATAATTTGACTTGCAATTGCAAGACCTAAACCAGATCCGTCACTAGCTTTCTTGGTTGTAAAAAAAGGTGTAAAAATTTGCTCCTTTACATGAGTGTCCATACCACAACCATTGTCAATTATACTTATACAGCCATAGGAGAGGTTATCTCTAAAACTTTTTGTATAGATAATTTCAATAGTTCCCCGTTTATTAGAGTCTATAGAGGCTATCGCATTGAGTACAATGTTTAATAGTACTTGATTAATCTGAGTTGTATTACAGTAGAAACCACTATCTTTATCTAGAATTGAGAAAGTGAGGATTATGTTACTTGGAATTAAGTTTGTCATCATCTTCTTAGCACCTATGAGTAGAGAATATGCATTCTGATAGTGGTATATTGTTTCAATGTTTTGCTTTCCAAGATAAGAAATCTGTTGAATTATATCTCTTGCCTTCATTGAGGCTAGAAGTATTTCATGAACTTCGTCCATGTATTTACTCTTTTCCCCTTCAGCATCTTTTTTCATTTCGTCTTCCATAAGAGATGAATAACCAAGTATTGGAGTTAACATGTTATTAAGTTCATGGTTAATGCCATTAGTCATTGTTCCAATAATTTGAAGTCTTTGCTGATGGAACATGGCCTTTTCATTGTCATGGAGTGACTGTAGAGTCTTGTTTATTTCATTGAGGTACTTATTTTCCTTAATTATTGCTGCTTCTTTTAGTTTGTTACGATATATACTAAAAAAAGAGAAGCTAAGTACAAATAATAAAAGTAGACATGCTAAAAAGAGTCTTGCCGAACCATAAGCTAGCTGTTTCGCTACTGCGCTATAGTCTTTTGTCACTTCAAATACAAAGAAACCTTTATCAACTATAATTTTATGGTACGCTACTATTTTAGTAGCGTTTTTAAGTGGTAAAGTATCCCACCAGTAAGAATGTATTACCATATCTCCTGAATGGTTATTTTCGATTTCTCTCCAAAGTTCCTCCTCGTCATGGAAATTGAGGTCCTTATACTTGTATTGCTCTTTAAGATGGTCGAGTTTGTTTATTCCAATATTTTCACTATTTCTATCCATAAGAACTAATTTATCTTGATTAAGAACTGTGAAAGAAACATTCTTTCCACTTTCAATGGGAAGTAGGTTTCTATTAAAGATTAATTGTAAATCCAGAAACTCAGTTATATATTCTCCAGTGGCATTTTGTACTGTAATGGAAATATAGGTTCTACTTGGATTAGTTGTCTTATGCCATAGGCTATATTGGTAAATTCTATCTCCTGAAATCTCACCAATTTTTGTGTATTCATTTTGTTTAAGTTTCCAAATAACATTTCCTTCAGGTCCATCTTTTATTATTAGATTTTCTAGTACCTGAGAATAGAAAACAGAGTATGAAAGAGTGAGTCTGTTAAGATTCCATCCTTTTCTTTCATTTCTGTATTCGTTAAGTGCATTATTAAAGTCTATTGTATCAACAAAGAACTGGAGTCCTTGAGCACTTTGTAGTATTTCATTTTTTAATGATATTGAGGCATTTTGAGTAAGAAGAGTAAGAGGTTCTGTTACATTTGATAATGTAAGCTTTTCATACTGGTGAAACATACTAATAAGTAAAAAGGAAAGAAATACCATTAATAAGAGAAACAATAAAGATAGTTTGTTGAAAATTAGGGATTTTGTTTTCTTTAAGATTTGACTATTCATTATACATCCTTTTGCAGTTGTTCTTTTGAGATATAAGTTTGTACTCTTAGTATTATTATTTAGTAGAATATAAGAAAAAATAATGTTGTTAGTTTATTCTCACTTAAGTATTTTGTAAACTATTGAATTGTCAAGTTGG
>JAENWY010000217.1 GCA_016649775.1 Spirochaetaceae bacterium | reverse complement strand
TTTGGAATTATTACGCCTTTCTACTTAAAAATGTATTTGGTGCTTCGGTTTCAAGCTTTAATATAATTCTGCGGAATAATTCTGCTGAAGAATTTTATCAAATACCCATTTTTGGTGTATATTTTTAGAATAAACCATAAGGAGGTGCTACGATGAGCACACTAAGACTTAATGAGGCAATGCAACTTGTCCTTAGCTATTATTCAGAGAACGGTTACCCAAAGCTAGAAAATCAGAAGAAGATACAGGAAGCACTTGAAAGTGTAGGACAGCAGGCACTGCCAACACAGGCTCTTCGTGATATTCAATGGGTATCTTGTTAATTATATACTAAAGAAATTTATTTTCTAAACTAATCTCTTCATCTTTTTTAGTGGATAATTAAATAGGTAGATTTTCGTCTTTAAATTTGTAAGAACTAGAATATAATAAATTACTAATAGCTTTCAAACCTCTAACTAATTTCATTATGTATCCCGGTTGATCTTTCAATACAGATAAGAGTAATGAAATTTTATTACTATATAGGGTAAGAAATCTGATTTCTTTACAACTAGTATTAATCCTTTTTATTTGAGCTATATCAGTTATCACCTTACCCTCTTTAGCCAAGCAAATCTTAATAGCAATATCTACATCGGTTTAAGATAAATATACTTTTCCCAGGCCTCCTTCTCCAATGACTTTGCCTAACTCTATAATGTATCCAGATTCATCTTCTACATGTGATTTTTTTTCTTGATAATCATCAGAATTTGTTTTATTCATTACTAATTTCCTTTAAAAATAAACCAGCGATACTTTTATCATCAGTATGTTTTGGAACTGGCCATTTTTTTAACCAGTTCTTAATATCTCTATTTATATTCCGAGTACTCATAGCTGAATAACTCTTATATAAACTACTTGCAAAACTCACTCTACTATCCTCTTTTAAATCATCAGCAATTCCATCACTACAAAGGATTACATATTTAATCTTAAAATCTTTTAAATCTTTTATTTGCCAATCTGAATAATTAAATTTATTACTCATGCAATTAGTCATATTTGAAAAGCCACTATCCTTATCTTCTGCTAAAAGAATAATCTCATTGTCTTTAGAAGCTGCTACAATCATACCATCACCTAATCTAGCTAGAATTAATCTATCTTGTATTTGAATAGCTATTAAACAAGTTGTCGAGCAATCTCGATAATAATAAGGAGAGATATTGATCATCCAGTTAGAATTAATAAGTCTAAACAAATCTTCTAAAGACGAATTCTTTATTCTTGTAAATTTCACAACCGATTCACAAACAGCTTTACCTACTTGAGCCGATCCAATTTCAGGGTGTTGCTTACTTCCAAGTCCATCAGCAACAACTACAATATTTCCCCAACTATAACTTCTAGTTATGAAGCTATCTTGATTAGGAAGGCCATTTTTAATCTGAAGGGGTCCAATTACTGAGGCTCCAAATTTTGTATATTTTGAATCTTTCATCTAATTTAATTCTCTCTGCTCTATTTGTTTAAAAAGTTCTTTACTCATGATTTTTTTACACTTAAGTTTATCGAATAATAAATAGATATCTTTAGGTTCATACTCTATTTTAGAACTGTTAAAGTTCTTCATAATATTAGGAAAAGAATCGCACCCAATCAAAATTGGAATTATAGAATCCTTGAAAGTTTTAAGAAAATATTCCAAATTATCAGAATAGAAATTTGCATCACTGATTATTATAAAATAATCAATATTACTCATTTTCTTTTGTAGCAACATATCATTATATAATTTGCCAAAATCACAATTATCACTAAAATCAATTATACCTTCATACTTATCAATATCTAAAGGACTTATAGAAGAATTCCAAAGAGAATAGATAAACTCTGTTTCATTATTTTTTTTATAATTTTCAAAATAAGAAATTAAAGAATTAATAATTCCTATTTTGCCAAATTCATTCATACTTTCAGAAGTATCAATAATTACATTAAATATTCCCATAAAAAATTCTCCTATAAATTCAAATTATCTAACCATCAATTCATCTGTACTAGGTAATAAATTAGGGTTTGCAGATCTACTGCGAACAGTTACTGACATTGTTACTTTTTTGAAGAACTCAATTATTGAGGAAGCATCTTTTGCTTCAAATAATTTATTTTCGGTACCAGTAATAAACTGAGATAAGGCATTCTTATCAGCAGAACGTCCTATTGCCATTGCCATGCGATCACATTTTCTAGAACGGCCATTGTTGATAAAGTCATTCATTGGTCCTTGCCAATTATCATTGTGACCACCATCTGATACTAGTACAATTGTTGGACGATATGCTCTATACGGAATTACATCTTTATTCTCTACCATCTCTTTTGCAACTGATATTGCAGCTCCCATACTAGTCATACCATCTGCTACTAAATCATCAACAATACTAAAGTCAGAAATATTAGCTAGGATTCGCTCTTCTGGAAAACACTTAATAGTTGAATTGAATGAAATAATTGAAAGGTATATTTCATTATCGTGATTACCTATATTTTTAAAGCCCTGGACCATTTCTTTAACAGCCTTATTAAGTGAATTAATATTTTCACCATACATACTTCCACTAGTATCAAGTAATAAGATAATAGGTAAAGGCTTAGGGTTTGTAACAGTAAATTCTTTTGGATTGAACATAATTTTCTCCTATTAATAACTGGTAACTAATACCAGTATAATTTTAATTGTTTATTACCACATAAAAATTATGATTATATATTTTTTATAAGTGATGTAATTGAGGACAGTAAACCTTCATCTTTTAAACCTTTGAGTTTCAATAGATCTATGTCCACAGTCCCTGTTTTCCCTATTGGTGATTAAACCATAGAGTTTTTTTATGTGAAAAATTGAACCTATCTTCACACTGGCTATTTGTTGATAGCTGGTTCCTTTGTTAAATTTTTTTTATATATTCTTTATAATTTTGGGCTCTGCCTATGACATCTAGATTCTTTGGTTAAAAAGGAATATTTTCATAGACCTTCCTACCAAAGTGAATTCTAGGTTACCACAATGAGGACAAATAGAAGGTTTGTCAACTTTTTTATCATTTGTTATATTTATATTAGTTTGTCTTTCTTTGTATAATTCTGATAAATAATAAGTGAATACTCCTACTCATTTAATTTATCTAATTCTGTAATTACTGGGTTTATATCTAAATATATTTGCTTCTTAGTTAATATTAATGTTTAATTCAATTTCATTTCAAAACAATAACATAATTAGGGGAAATTAGCTATTTAATCCTAGATGTCATAAACAGAGCCTAATTTTTTATTTCTCTTGAGTCATCTTCTGGTGCCTTATTAAAAGGGACTGAAATATCTGATTGTTTAAAAAACCCTCTATTTTTAAAGTTTAGTAATATACAAAAGTCGCAAGTTCTCTACGACTAAGAGAGATTTCCTCTTGAGTCAAAAAAATGACTCATATAATATGGACGGTGTACTTTTCCGTGTCCACATATATGAGCCAGTGTATATTGAAACTCATTTTAATTATTTTCTTTATATCAAAAGCCATGGTTTACTCACTGTTTATAGGACTACTATAAGAGTGTAACCACTTTGTTGTTTTTAATCCAAGTTTATGTGCTTTTAGTGCTAGTAGCTGCAATATACCTTGAGAGACTTGTCCTATAAACGTATATACTTCAGTAGCTCTTAGTGCATCAATTATTTTTTGTTTTTGTCCTGTTGTTATTATTGATTGATATTATTGAATCTACAGGATCTTTCTCGCTAGCTTTTCTAAAATGATTTAGCTTTGGCATAGATTTAGTCCCAAAATGATTCTACGACCATCAATTTCTATAGCTTCCTTGCATTCTTTTGCAATAAA
>JAENWY010000368.1 GCA_016649775.1 Spirochaetaceae bacterium | reverse complement strand
TCCCTGGCATTCCAGATGATATCAAGGCTCTGCAAGCAGAAGTTGCAAGGCTTCAGAAGGAGTTAAAGGATGAGAAACTGCGTGCAGATGCTTACGATATAATGATTGATATCGCGGAATCAAAATTCAACATTCCAATACGAAAAAAAGATCGTGGTATCGGGGGAATGAAGATTTGGCAAATGTGCAAACGTAAATTTGCAGGTAACAGTCCTCTTGGCAGAGATAGGTTTGAAGACGTAGTTAACAAACCCACAAAGCAGAAAATCTTCCATTTAGAATGCCGGATGTTTATTATGATATACAGGTAAAAGAAAAATATAATAATCAATTTACTAGCATAAATAGAATTTCAACAGGTTGTAAAAAAATATTATATATTTTATCCTTAACTATAGCAGCAGAAATAAATAATATTTCATTGATAACCTTTGAAGAACTAGAGAATTCTATTCATACTAGTTTGTTGCAAAATCTATTACTAATTATATCTCAACTGGCTGGAGATACAAAAGTCGTAATAACAAGCCATTCTCCACATCTTATTAATTATATGCAGCCCGGTAAAATAAAATTAGGAATGACAACATCTAATGGCATTGCTAATTTTAGGTCAATTAAAAAAAGCAAAATAAAGAAAATACTGCGTAATGCATCTTCTGAAGAAAGTTCTTTAGGTGAATATTTATTTGATATGATGCTTAATGCAGAAGAAGATGAAGAATTATTAAAGGAATATTTTATCTAATGTCTACAAATATTAATAATCCATATGTCGTATTATTTGTAGAAGGAGATACCGATAAAGTTTTCTTTAATACATTATTACAGTATTATCGAAATAATACAACAAAACATATAGTCCCTTGTGAAATTTTTAATATACGAGGAGTATGTAAATATACAAAAACGATAATAGGAAAAATAGAAAAGGGAATCCGTCCCAGAATTAGAAAAAAGGCTTTGAAGTAACTGCTGTATGTTGCAGTTATGATACAGATATTTTTGAATATGCTGAGCATCCGTCAGTGAATTGGGATAGGGTAAAAAAAGAAATTTATAATATAAATATAAAGAAATTTCATCAAATAAAGGTCAAAAAAATGATGGAAGATTGGTTTTTGTCTGATTTAAAAGGATTATGTAAATATTTAAAAATAAAAGAAGTTGTTAATTTGAAAGGATATACCGGGTATGAGAAAATTCAATCTTTATTTAAGAAAGGGAATATGGTTTATCAGAAAGGTACAAGTGTAAAGAATTTTATTCAATTCCTTGATATAGGTATTATTAGAGATAAACATATATCTGAACTAAAAAACCTTGAATCAGTTCTTAATGTAAAATTAAATAAAAAGTGATTTTGCAAATTTTGATGAATATCTTAATAAAAAAAATAGCATATGCCTACTAAATTAAGACTTCAATATTATATGTTGCTTCTATAACTTCTAATTTATTTTCTAATAAATTTATTGTCAATCAATAAATTCCGGAGTATGCTAAAACCTTCCATGAGTTTTGAGTATGGATATTGCCAAATAAGAATATCAATTTCAATAGATTAAATATTTTTTAATAGAAAACACTAAGAGCGGCAATTATGTATTCTCTTGTAGGTACTTGTGAATGTGCAGGAGTTGATCCCGTT
>JAENWY010000328.1 GCA_016649775.1 Spirochaetaceae bacterium | reverse complement strand
GCTACCTTAAATCCATTAAAATCATATATTTGATAAGGTTGGAATGGTAGATATTGTTCTTTAACTAATACATTTGCTGCTAATACTTTTAGTTGTGTATTATCTTTAGCATACTTTGCTGCTGCTAATAGAGCATCAGTACCATAAGCATAATCACCACTAGATGGTGCTACAGCATCATAGCCTAAAGCAGCTAATAAAGTACCGGCTGTTTCACCATGATTTTGTTCTACAATTGGAGTACCTGAAACAACGTTACCAGCATCTAATACTAATACATTATTTGTAATACTCTTTGTTACTTGTAACATTGTTGATAATCTTGAATATCCAACACTTGAATCAGTTGAATAAACATTACCTTGAACATTAGCAGTATGAACAATAAATAAGTCAAATACAGGGTAAGCTGCATCACTTTTAACAATCGGTTCAATACCTAAAGGGTATTGCATTGCAAGAGCCTCTACCATAATTGGAGATTCTTTCACAACAGGAGTTTCTACTACTACTGGAGCCTGAACTGGTTGTTCTAATTTTGTCTCTGGTTGGATTATAGTTGGTTGAACTGAAGGAACTGCTTCAACTTTTGTTGAAGTAGTTTTACATCCGACGAGAGAAACGACAAGTAGTGATACAATCACTGCTGACATTAATTTACTTGTTGAAAAACGTTTCACGGTTTTCCTCCTAAACTTTGATATCATAGGTTGCGTATTATAAATACATCTTTATAGTTCTTAACATACTAAAATTAAATCCGGTACAAAAAAAAAGTAAAAAAGATTGATTAAACTTTCTTTATATTCTTAATTTCCACTAATCAAGACTATTAAATATCGAACTTAATGACTAATACTATAAAAACTATCCTTATATTAACATTAATACTATAACAATGTTTTTGATAAATAGCAAAATATTTCATCAGAATATTTTTAAATTTTGGCAAATTTATAGATATTAAAAATTTAAGAATAATATAAAATACAAATTAGTTTATTTTTGTAAATTAATTGAGTATTAAACCATTTAATATTATTTATATGGTAATAAATGAATTATGTATTCTCCTTGCTTTATGTATAGCACTTTTATATAATATAAGTATATTTATCACCTACCAAATTTATAATGAAAAATATTATAAGACAAAATAAACTAAATTCCTTTTTTTTCACATATTTGAAATCAAAATTTTTGCTTTTTAGATCAGAATTAAAAATATTGTAGTTTCTAAACTGGTCACTATAATATATAAAATAAAAAATCAAGACGTAAAAAAAAGCCCTAAGTTAAAAAAACCTGGACTTTTTTAAATGATTATAAAATCAAGTATTACATTAAATCTTTTGCTTTACGAGCAGTGTTACCACTTTTTTCGCAATATGCAACGTGACGTAATTTACCATTTTCAAATACTGATTTCATTTTGATTGTGCCGCCCCAGCGACTTGTCATTACCTGAGCACCTGTACGACGTGCGTTCTTTGAAACATTACCTGCCATATCTATATCCCCCGTGAAAAATTTCTAATACCGTTGTAATTTATCATTTCTTGAATTAAAAGTCAAATAGAAAAATTTCAATTTTTATGTTAAAAAAGACTTAACAAACAATGTAAAAAATTTATCTTTATCAAACGCTTATATTTTTTATTGTTTTTATCTTATTCTTTTAGTATTATTAACTTATGAAAAAAATTAAATCAATTTTAAGACAAATTTACTTAATTCCAGTTTACCTATACAAAGGTTTATTATCGCCTTATATGGGTGGCAGTTGTATATATTTTCCCTCTTGTTCAACCTACATGACTCAGGCTGTAGCTAAACACGGAATTCTAAAAGGTACAGTATTAGGCATAATTAGAATCAGTAGATGTAGTAGGGGCTACTTAGGTGGAAGTGATCCTGTTCCAGAAGAATTTTCTTTAGAAATAATAAAAAAAAATAAAATTATTTTTAAAAGACATAGGAAAAATCACTAAATTTATAAAAAAACCAAAGATGTTGACTTAATCATAAAAGTTGTGTTTTTT
>JAENWY010000060.1 GCA_016649775.1 Spirochaetaceae bacterium | reverse complement strand
TTTATTCTTGACATATTTAATAGCCGGATATAATATTCATCACAAGTAAGATATAAACAGTAGATTTAAAGGAAAATTATTCATTTTTTAACTTACTTAGAGTTCTATTATTTATTATTGTATGTTGGATTTATTAATTTAAATCAATATCTTCTCACTCATTTATGAGTATGTGATGATAGAAATAAAGCTAAAAATTCCACTTCCTTTAATTTATAATTCGAATTTATTTATCCTCTATATAAGGAGTTGCTTATGGTATTAAATTTTAATTAATATACTTAAATTTAAATAACAACAACAACAATTAACGAAAGTTAAATCCTGGTATTTGGCATTAGAGTTATGCTCTAAAAAATACAATTAATTCTAATGAATATTTGATTTTCACATTTATGTGACTAAATAGTTAATTACTCAAAGTGGGTAATGTATGTTGTAGATAATTTGTATTATCACCTACATATTCAAGAGTAAATGAACGACTATTATTATAGGATAAAAAGATGAGTAAAAAATATTTCAACGACAATTTCGATAATGATTCTAAATCAGATTACAAATTCAAAAGAAATGCAGATTTCGACAATGATTTTAGTGAAGATGATTTCTTCAATAAAGATGAAGAAGATGACGATGAAGACGACGATGATGACGACGATTTCTTTGAAGATGAAGAAGATGATGACGATGATGACGATGATGATGACGACGACGAGTTGTTTGGTGAAGAAGACGATGATGAAATCTTTTACAGCGATGATGAAGAAGACGATGATGAAGACGATGATAAATAGTAATATTTATTAATAATATATGGCTTTTACCGTTTCCTTTGATTAGGCAATTGCAAAAGCCTTTTTTATTGTTAAATAAATTTACTTTTAAAATAACTTCTTTATTGTAGTAATATCTGATAAAGCATTATCATCATTATCTGCAAGAGTAAATTCTAATAAATATGGAATTTCTTTATTTATGGCATTTATATATCTACTCCATTCAATAATACCTTCACTCATTAAATGACGGGTATTACCAATACTCCAATTAAAAAAATGTACACTTTTAATATAGGGATTTAATAAATGTATTTCATCTAATTTTTCTTTTTCAGTTACATCTGGATTAGGTTGCCAATATAGAAAAACATTATCTAAATCTACTTCTTTTATTAATTGTAAAGCACTTTCTTTATTATCAGTTAATGTATTCCTATGATATTCAAAACCAATTTCAATATTGAATTTTGCTGCTTTGCTTGCTATATCTATACTTTCCAGGATAAGAAGTTCTCTCTCGATACTACTAATCTCATTTGAGCCTTTAGTTCCAGCCCATATTCGAATTCTTGAAGTATTTAATGCTTGTGCACTATTTAGAAATAGTTCAAAATTTTGATTTTGTCCTAATTTATAATAAGAACCATAAGAGCAAATGTTTATTTTTTCATTAATACATTTTAGAGCAACCTCTTTTGCAACTTCTACATTTCCTGGTGGAACATGAACATCAGAACCCCATTCAATAGCAGAAACTCCTGCCTTTTTTGCAAATTCTATTACTTCTTCAATACTTTTATTTCTAAACGTTATAGATGTTAAGCCAATCATAATAACCTCCTAAGCCATTGTCTCTAAATCTTTTAGATGAACTTCATATTTAAGTTTATCATTAATTATATATGCTTTATATTCTTCTATCATAAATTGACCAAGTCGTTGTCTCTCTTTAGTTTGAGAGCCCGCTGAATGAGGAGTAACTATAATATTTTCAACTGAAAATAAATCATCAGTATTTGGACGATACTCATCAGGATCAATAACATCAAGAATTGCAGTAAGAGTGTTATTTTCTCTCATTACTCTCTTTAAATCTTCCTCATTAACAATAGATCCACGAGCAGTATTAATAAATGTAGTATAATCACTCATTTTTGAAAAATGATTATAATTTAATATTCCATTAGTATTTTTATTTTGTGCAAGATGATTAGATATAGTTTGACATTCACTAAAGATAGTATCTAAATCAGCCTTAATTACTCCAAGTTCTTTTGCTTTTTCTTCACTCATAAAAGGATCAAAAACTAGTAGCTCTATTTCATAGTTTTTAAGTAGATTAATAACTAATCTACCAATCATTCCAGCACCTAATAGACCAACTTTTGTTTTAAAGTTACCCGGAAAGTGATTAGAAACGGCTCGAGCCTCATAAAAACTTGATTCTCTATAAGTATTTTGGAATTTAAAGTAGCCCTTATTAGCTAATATAATTTGTGCAACGGTATACTCTGATACAGGAATTGCATTAGCACACCAAGAACTAAATACTCTTACTCCACAATTAAAAAAAGGCCTTGCAAAATATTGAACTGATCCTGCTCCATAGAAAAAAGCCTTTAAAGATGGGAAATATTTTCTAATTTCTGCTTCTGAAAAAAATGGAACGCCCCAAGTTCCAAAAGCATATTCTATATCATCATAAATAACAGAATCCTTTATTATTTGTTCTCGACTCTTGTATATTCCATTAGCCAGAAATCCTTCATCATAACAAATATTAAGAATTTCCAAATTCTGTGCAAAAAGTAAAAATTTCATTATAGTATCTCCAATTCTAATAGCTTAGCTAGTTGTTTAATTTCACCTGTGATGTTTGAATAAGTAATTATCATATGCGTTCCTAAAGTTGTATTAATATAATATTCAAAACTATTAGGTTTAAGTGTTAATTGAGTTCTGCAAGTTACTTCTCTCTTTCCCTCTATTGAAGTAGCACTTTGAACACTTATACTTTGACCTAGATTACCATATCTAAACATTGTAAGTTCTTTATTAATAGGAAGTTCTACTTGAGGTGAAACACCTCTACTAGATTCGTGATGGTTTCTAAGAATATAGTTACAACCTTCATTATTCATATTAAGAGGACTTGTGCAGTGTGCAAAATTGATGATTTCATTACTTTGAAGATTGGGATTTGCCATCCAAAGAGGAGATGAAGCAAGCTTTTTAAGCATAACCATTGAAATCATAGATTCAACATCACCTTCGCAAGCTGCTACATAATCGGTATTTCCATTAATATATGATAGAGCTAAACAAGAGGTAGTATCTAAATCTTTTATTAAATCAAAACAAGCAATAGCAAGTCCTGTCGCATTATATTCTTTAATTAGAGCTAAAATAGCTAAAGTTAATAAAATAGCTTTATCAATATCTTTGTTAGTTGGTTCAACTATTATCGTATTATTTTTTACAAATACTGCTTTCACTTTATTAAAATCTTTATCATCTTTGCTGAGGCTATTATATTTGTCAATTAATACTTGTTTTGAAATATGATTGATTTTTAAACCTAGTTTATTCTCATAAACACTTAAATCTCTATCACAACTAACTACCCATGGCTCAATATCTCCAATTAATAATAGATTAGCAGTTGTAGTATAATCATAGGCTTCTAAAACCTTTATATATTGTTTAAGTTGCTTTTCATTTAATAAAAGTTTAACAAACTTATTATCTCTTTTTAATACCGCATAAGAATCCATTACAGTAGGTGCTGCATTATATTGAATTAATAAATCTGATAGTTTGTCTGATAGAATACCTTTAATATATGAAGCAAAAATAACAATCTTTTTGAACTTCTTTGAACATTCAAGTATTGATGCTTGTACGGCTCCAGAAAAAGGAATCGCAATTATAAAATCATTTACTTGATATTTAGATAAAGATGAAATATCTCCATCTTCTAAAACTACAACGGCATCAGAAAAATTTAAATAAGTTTTAGTTGCTTCTAGAATAGATAAATCTAATTCTTCTCTATTACTCCAGTATCTAGTTGATACAAATATTGCACTAATTATGCTCATTATTATTTCCCCTTTTATTTCTATATTCCATCCAAACAGTTTCAAACCAGTCTTCTTTTTTAGAGAAATCTTTTATATTATTAAAAAAAGATTTCTCTAAAGTACTCTCAATTTGTCTATTTAAATCCATTACTTTTTGTTCTATAAGAACATTCTCTTTAGTAGATATTGCACCACCATAAGATCCAATATTATCAGATGAAAAAATCATTGCATCTAGAACACAACTCATCTCAAGGAGTGCGTCATATGTTGTAAATACTTCTACAAGGAGAGATTCTCTGTCATATGAATAATTATCAAAAAAAGAAATTAGTATTTCATCAATCTCTTTTTTAATCTGAGTCATTTGATTATATTCTCTTTTAAAAGCTGCAAAATCACTCATTTTACCTTGATAAATACTTAATAATTCTTTAGCACTATTTGTATTTTGGTTATTATTAATTTTATCTATTAATTGTTCAAACTTATTTAATTCATTATTTACAAAAGAATTAATTATGCTTTTATTAGCTTTGTTAACTTGTTCTCTATTAGATATCTCAGAGGCGGCTCTAAGGGAGCTTACTTGAGTAGAATTTAGAGCACTTCCACCTGGTCTATAAGAGCCAAAAGTTCCAGCCTCTTCTCCTATAACAAATAGATTCTCTATATCACTTTGCCAATTACAATCAACCTTTATTCCCCCATTATGATTTTGAACACAAACTCTTATTTCTAATAAATCTTCAGATAAATCAATGTTATGAGTTTTGTAAAGTTCTATAGCAAGTGGATTCATTTGTTTTAATCTCTCAAATGGTGTTGATAGCAGTGCCTTTGATTTTTCTAAGTATTCATATGCAACTTTATTTAAGTGCTTTAAGTTAAAGGATGAAGGATTTTCTCTATAATCAAGATAGACTTTTCTATTTTTCAATATTTCATTATGAACTAGTAAATCAATAATAGAAGAGCCCTCAACCTTTTTACTATCAAATGGCCATTGATAACCTTTTAAAAATACATTGGTGTATATATCTTTTGGAGATAAATTACTATCTAATAAGAATTCTCTAATTTTGCCACTCTCATCAATTGAAATATATTTAGGTATTACTTGTTGATAAGTTCCAGATAAATTCCATCTAAAAGAGGTAGAGGCTATCCCATATTGAAAATGATGAAGGTTCACAGCGTGAGCTCCAGCTAATAAAGGAAGAGAGCTCATTCCCCTTTGACTCTCTGGATATACACTATCTCTATAAATTCCACTAGGTCCACCGGTGGCAAGAATTAAATAGTTTGTTTGTATATATATGTATTCATCACCCCTAAGAGCTATTAATCCTGTAATCTTATCCTTATCTTTTACTAGTTTTACAACAGTATAGCCATCGATTATCTTAAGATCTTTTTTACAAATTCTATTATAAAGTACTTCCCACATGGCTTTACTTGTAAGAGGACCTGCACTTGTAGCTCTTTTCCCTTCTGCATGATCTGTTTGATAACCTACATACTCACCATATTTATTTGTTGGAAATTCGACACCTAAATTAGCTAATTTTAGAAAGCAAGGAACACTGTTAGCAGCCTCTGTATAACAAATCTCTTTATCTACTTCGCCATATTCTGATAAAGTATTAGCTAAATCTTCTACACTGTCTTTCTGTGAACCTGCAATTGATAGCTTATAATAAGTTTGTTTATCGGAGCCTGTATTACGGCTTGTACCCATAAAGATACCTTCACTAATTAGGGCAATATCTGATACACCATTATCAGAGAGTGTATCAAGAGCATTTAACCCAGCACATCCTGAACCTACTACAACTACATTATAATAAAGTTTTTTCATATTTTTATAACCTTGGGAGGTGTAATCCTCCATCAATATCAATATAGTTACCAGTGCTAAAACTCATTTTATCACTGCAAAAAAGTGATACTACATTAGCCACATCTTCAGCAGTTCCCCATCTTTTAATCGGAAATAGTCCCTCTTCTATTAATTGGTCATATTTCTTTGAAACACTATTTGTCATATCTGTTTTAATGACACCTGGTCTAACTTCATGTACTAAAATATTATATTCAGCTAGTGCAAGAGCATATAATTTGCTCATCATACTCTCCCCTGCTTTTGACATACAATATTCGGCTCTATTTAGAGATAATCTTTCACTAGAACAGGATGTAACATTAACTATGGTTGCTTTTTCATTTATGTTTTTATCTTTAATCATTTGCGCAGCTACTAATTGAGTTAAAAACATAGGAGATTTTAAATTAATATCCATTACTCTATCAAAGGATTCTTCACTCATGTTTAATAAATCCACTCTCTCAAGCGGTGCAACTCCAGCATTATTAACAAGTACTTCAATTTTGCCAAATTTATTAATAGCTTGAGTTACAATATTTTCTCTGTCTTCTTTTTTTGAAATATCGCTTTGAACATAAATAAAAGGATAATTATTATCAATAAAGAATTGTAAATTTTCACTGCATTTATCTTGAGGAGAGCGAGCAATTATTACTATAGGATAGGAGTCAATTGCAAGTTGCTTAGCAATTGCTAAGCCAATTCCACGACTACTTCCTGTTATAATTGCACAACCTTTTAATTTGTTGTTAGTCAATTATTTACCCTCTCTCTCTATTCTTTCTTTTGTATATTGTTTAGCTAGAGGTGCATATATTTCACTATCTCTAACTACACAACCACTCATTCCATGATCTCTCATTATTTGTGTACATTTACTACAGGAAATACAACATTTATTTATCTCTAATTTACCATTGTTTAATACATCACGAGGAGCATCAGGATAAGCAAAGGCACATCTCCCAAGTCCTATCATACTAACTCTATGCGCAGCTAAATTAGCAGCACCAACATTAGCTATATATTGTCTTAGATATGTATAACCATTTCCAATAACAGGAATATCACCTGCCGCTTTTTGTACTACTTCACTAAATTTAAATAATCTATCAATTGATACTAGTTGATCTTCATCTGGTTCAGGAATTCCAAGAGAAGAGTTATCAAAGGGACGAGTTACTTGTGGATAAATATAATAAGGATTACCTGCACTATTAGAGAGTAAATCAACACCTCTTTTTATCATTCCTTTGACAAGTAAAATTGGTTCACTATCATCGAATTTCCACATATCATTTTTATCACAACCAAAACCATATGGATAAGGATGTGCATCAAATACGTTAAATCGTGATGCAATAATAAAGTCTGGCCCAACTGCTTTTCTAATCTCTTCAATAATTGTAAATATTAATCTAGTTCTGTTCTCAAAAGATCCACCATATTTGCCTTCTCTTGTATGAGAGGCAAGTAATTCAGATAATAAATATCTATGACAAGCTTTAACATCAATACCATCATAACCTACTTCTTTTGCAAGAACAGCTGAGTGAACATATTTAGCTACTAAACTATCTAGGTATTCATCAGATACCACTTGAGAATCATTAGTGACACCTGTAATTGGATCTAGAATAGGATCTCTTTGAGGAACAAGAGGTGCACTTTTATGACCAACTGGTCTACTATAGCGACCTGAGTGAGTTAATTGACTTATAATTAGTGGCTTAAAGCCATTTTTTTCAAAGCCATATTGTTTAGTCTTTTTTATAAGATCTTTAAAGGATCCAAGATTATTATCATCTAACATCATTTGTCTTTCATTAGCTTTTGCTTCAACTGTGACTGCATTTGCCTCACCCCAAATAAATCCAGCTCCGCCTTCAGCAAATCTTTTATATCTTCTATAAACAAGTTCACTAGGTGAACCATCAAGATTAGAATCGCAACCTTCCATTGGGAGTATTGCAAAAGAGTTATGAGAGATAAATTTATTTATCTTTACCTCTTTTGCTAATGTTGATAAATCATTTGTAAATGGAATATCTAAATTAAAGTTTTTAATTTGATCTACTAGTTCTTCAGCTTTTTTGTAATGAAATTTGTTCATGTTCACTTTTCCTCTTATAATTTATTTCAATGTATATTATTTTGTTGATTTTCTAATTATTAAATTAGTATCTAGTATCTTTATTTCAGGAGATAATAATTCTCCATTTTCCTTTTGGTATATTATTTGTTCAATCAATCTTCTAGCAGCCTTAGCTCCAATCTCATATAATTTTTGATTTGTTGTTGTTAAAGGAGGTTCTACTAAAGCACTTATTTTAATATCATCAAATCCCATTACTCCAATATCTGAGGGAATATTTAATCCTAAATCCTTTATAGCTCTCATACATGTAATTGCTCTAATATCATTAGTTGCAAAGATGCAATCAATTTCTCTATGCTTCTTTAATAGATTAGTACATAAAGGATAAAAGCTATCAGTATTATTAATTTCTTCCATCACATATTCTTGATTAAAGGTAAGATTAGCTTCTAATAATGCATCCTTATACCCTGCATATCTATTTGCATAAAGTGGTAATTCTTTATTTCCTAGTGCAATAGCAATATTTTTATAACCTCGTGAGATTAAGTATTTAACTGCATCATACGCTGCTCTGTAGTTATCAATTATAATTGCATCGATGGTATTATCAAAATGTCTACTAGTTAAAACAACAGGAAAATTGTCTATATATAATTCAGTAATATGATGACTATCTGCTCTCATAGTAGCTACAACCATACCATCAACACCCATGTTGCTTAACTTTTTCATATAAACTTTTTCTTTATCTACATCTTCATCAGTATTGCAAAGAGTTACCACATAGTTTTTAGAACGAGCTACATCTTCAACTCCTCTAACAATTTCAGGAAAGATAAGGTTGTCGATACTAGGTATCATGATTGCTATAGCATTAGATCTACCTAATTTAAGACCTTTAGCCATAACATTAGGTCGATAGTTTAATTCTTTAGCCGCCTCTTCTACCTTTTTCCTGGTATTGGCTTTTATATAATCTTTATTTGCTAATACACGAGAGACGGTGCTAACCGAAACTCCTGCTCTCTTTGCAACTTCTTTCATAGTATTTATTGGCTTTAACATTCTATTTTCCTGATATATCTAATGTAACATTATTTTCTGCAATCGATTGCAGAAAAGTCCAAAAATAAAAATAGCTTAGTTGGCTTTTTTCTTTATTCTACCTTTGAACTCATATTTGTCAAGCAAATTCACAATTAATTATTTTCATATATCCACATAAAGGGAATATATCAAATAGTAATTTATTTTAATTAAGGCTTTTTTCGTCAACTAAAGTTTATAAACTATACGAGTTTATACAATTGTGATAAAATAGAGATATGAATGATAAAGAAAAAGAACAAATAGCTTTAGAGATTTACCAACAATTAATAGCAGCTCTTGAAGAAGTATCTGATATACCTGCTGTAGTCAGTATTGTTAATAACCTAATAGAGGAAAATGGACTTTCACCTGAAAAAGAAAACATAATTCCTCTAGAAACTAAGAGCAAATATGCTATAAGTGATAATTTAGCCAGGGTCTGTCCAAAATGTGGATCAACAAATGTAGCTAAGAATGGTTCTGCATATGGTAAGAGAAGATTTCATTGCAAAGATTGCAATGCTTATTTTTGCACTTCTTCTGGTAAACTAACTCAGGGCTCTTCTACATCACAAAAGACTTGGAGTATATTTATTGAAGGTATGCTTTGTGATGATAGTCTTCCCATGTTAGCAGACAAATGTAATATATCTTTATCTACAGCACATAATTGGAGAATGAAGCTTTTTTCTCAAGTAAGTAATTCTGTTGAAGGAAAAATATTAAAGGGAATAATTCAAGAAGATGAATTTTACCTTTCTTCAAGTTTTAAAGGTAACTGGAAAAGCACCTTGAACCTAGGTATAGAAAAAGATTACTCAGAGATTGTTCCTGATTATCAAAAATATGGTTTTAGAGATTACCCACATAAGAGAGGCTCTCAAGATAGTCAAAGGGGCCTTAGCAAAGATAAAATATGTATAGCTACTGCCGTTGACGATAGTAAAAGCATAATAGGGAAGCCTATTGGAAGGGAAAATGTCAATAGTAAAGATCTTTCATATGCATTCACAGGTAAAATGGATCAGAGTTCAATCATTGCTATAGACAAAAGCAAAGGCGGAATAAAATTTGCTCAAGATTCAGGGTTAGCACATTTTGCTTTAGATGCAAAAAAAGAATCAAGAAAGGGAACATATAATCTCCAACTCGTAAATTCTTTGCATTCAGTTATAGCCTCGAAGACTCATAGTCGAGCCTGTTTTGCTACAAAGAATGCTGAAGCATATATAACTTGGGAAGCTTGGAAATTGGTAAATCGGAAAAAAAGTATAGATGAGAAGAAAAATATTCTTAAAACTTTACTTATTCCTGGCAAAAAGACAACTACGAACAAAGAAATCAGACATAATGAATTACCTTCAATTTTGCATCCTGAATC
>JAENWY010000080.1 GCA_016649775.1 Spirochaetaceae bacterium | reverse complement strand
TATTATTGATTGATATTATTGAATCTACAGGATCTTTCTCGCTAGCTTTTCTAAAATGATTTAGCTTTGGCATAGATTTAGTCCCAAAATGATTCTACGACCATCAATTTCTATAGCTTCCTTGCATTCTTTTGCAATAAAGCAACGCCAAAGAGCTCTCAAAGTATCTAAATCAAAACTTGAAGATCTCAACTCTGTGATAATAGCATTTTTATTTTCATCATTGTCTAATCCAATTCTAACAAAGTCAGTAGCTCTATAATTACATAAAATTAGTTAAATATTTAAAAGTACAAAGAAGAACACAAAATATTAAATTATAAATCATGCAGGTATAAACAATAAATACTTTTCAAGTAATACAATTGATAAACTTGCAGAATCTTAAGTGATTAAAAAGTTTCTTCATTCAGATAATTTAGTTGAGAACTTGCTACGGCTAAGCAATTATTTATAATTGAAAACTAAATATATATATAAAACAATCCTAGAGTTAATTTCTAGGATTGATATTTCTATAAGTTTTATATGCTTAAGTTTATTTTATAACGCTGTTACAAGTATATGGTTAGTACTAGTCCAAAGACCTGAAGCAACATATGGATTTCCTACCCATTTGAGGTTAAAATTTGCACCAGAAACTCCTGAATTTAGACCAGCAAATAAGGAAGTTGAAAAAATATTATTTGCAAAAGAAGTATATGTATTTAGGTTTGGAACTGATGCTGAAGTATCATCTCTAGCTAAAACAATATAAGGAGTTACTTCTGAAGAAGTAGGATTATTTTCACCATTAATAATTTGCTCAAAAGGAGCAAAATCAATAGCAATTGTGAAGTTCTTGGTTACATTAAGTCTACTTGTGAAAACAACATCAAATCTTTTTGTCATTTGTGTTTGTCTAATGTCAAAACCTGTTATAGACGCAGCAGTTAAATTTGAAGAATTATATTGTAGTTTAACAGAAATATCAGTTTCTGGAATATTTGATGTTAGTATTATATTTTTTGAGTCTGGAGTGTTAATTGTACTGGTATCAAAAGCTGAAGAAACTGCGAAAGTTGAAGCTATAGTTATAGTCGCAATAGCTAGAGTTGTTAAAAGTTTTTTAGTATTCATGATTTTTCTCCTTTTCTTAATTTAATAAGTGTTTGTTTTTTATAAAATTATTTTAGGCTGAGTTGTTACTTATGTCAATACTTAATAATACAAATATTTCAAAAAATAAAATAAAATAAATTTAACTTGTTATATGAATAAATTTAATAAAAATTTTTCTACAAATTTAAACAGTTTTAATCTAAATTTTTTAAATAACTTGGTTAGCTTTTGACAGTTCTGTACATGCTATAATTCTAAATTATGGATTTTATATAAGAATTTATTATATTTTTACGTTTTAAAATTATTTCTACTTTAATGATGAATATTATTTTTCTAAGTTTTTAACAATAAAGATTATTAAATATAAGGTATTTAATAATCTTATTTCAAGAAAATTATAAAAGATTAATTTAAAATAATCTTCAACATTCTGCAAGAAATAAAAACCTCATTGATTCAGGATATATATCCATTCCAATGAGGTTTTAGTTATTAGCTAGGTTTTTAAATTATATAGCTTTTTCAATTTTTAAAACATTAAAGTCAAATTGTAATTCGTTAACTTTAAATTTAACTTCATCACCAACTTTACGTTTTAAAAGGTTATATCCTAGAGGTGCTAGCATGTTAATAATAGTCTTAGAAGGATCAGCTTCCCAAACCCCCATGATAGTGTATACTACATCTTCGTCTTTTCTGTTATCATGAAGAGTTACACGAGTTCCAAATCCAATTTCAGTATCAATTACATCTTCTGGATTAACAACTGAAGATCTTTCAATTTCATCATTAAGATTAACAAGTTGGCTATTAAGCATTCTTTGTCTTTCTTTACCATAGATATATTCTGAGTTTTCTTTAAGGTCACCTAAGTCTCTAGCTTCACCAATTTCTTTTGTTACTTCTGGAAGAAGAACTGTTTGTAAATTATAAAGTTCATCTTTTTTAGCATCTAAGCTAGCTTGTAAGCAAAATAAACCAGTTGGAATAAAGTCTTCAGCGTCTTTGTCAACTTGATCATCAAAGTTAAATTCAGGATATAACTCATTAATTTGGTGTCTTACTTCAATTTTCTTACCAGTATCACTGTGACCTAATGGTAAGTCTGCAACAAGTGACCATATCTTCTTAGCTTTATTTTCATCACCAGATTTAACATAATCATATATTGTTTTATTGGAAAATAATTTTTCAATAAGTACTTTTACATTCTTTCTATTTTCAGTAACAGCTTTTTTATTCTCAATACATTTTAAAGTGTAATCAAGAAGTAATAAACCTGTAAAAATCAACTGATCAGCTAAAACGCCATTCTTTTCCCAAACAGGAACATCATAAGTTTTATAAAGATATAAGAAAACATTGTTTTCATCTTTGTATTTTGAAATACTTCTTTTGAAAATTTTACTGAAACTTCCTGCTTTCTTATTAGATTTGAAAGTATCAGGAATATATGAAGTTAAATAGTATGGATATAAATCAAGTAATGTTTTTTCCCAAATTCCATCACAATCAACAATTCTATCAATAAATAATTTTTTGATTTCTGGATCTTTAATTGCTCTAAAACACTCAACTTTATCGTCTATGTGATCATAAATGGATTCAAAAGGCATGCCTTCAGGTAACTTAATAAAGTTCATTTTATAATTTTCATATAAATCTTCAAGTATTAAATAACTACTTACAAGTGTATCAGTAACATATGAAATTGATTTTGGTGTACCATCTTTATTAGTAATGTTTGCTGCAAAATATTCAACCATTTCTAAGAATGAATCTGATTCTACATCGCCCTTATTAATAATAAATTCTCTAATACATTTAATTTTATCATAGAATAATTTCTCGCTCTTAAATATATTAAGTTGTTTCTCTTCAAAAGTAATAGGTGTGCTACGAAGTGTAAAAGTATCAGTTTCTGATACAGATACGCCAAATAAAGGATTACTCATTAATTCTTTTTTAGCTGCATTATTCCAAGCCGTCCACTCTCTTGCAGAAAGCAATGAAGGAACTAGCTCTACTTTCATTTCTTTGATAGAACTTTGATTGTTTTTACTACCCATTAATATTCTTAGAGCCCAAGGAATATCTTTTTGAATTTTTAATTTTAATTTATCATGAGATACAGCACTCTTTAATACCCAAATATGTGATTTAGAAAGGGCATCTAAACTCTTAAATGCCATATCTGTTGACATAGATGAGCCCTCACTTATTTTTCCTTGACCAGCAAAGTCAATAACAACTTCATCGTCACTAATTGAACTTATTCGACCAATTCTACCTGTACTTTTCTGGAATACAAAAGTTCCCTTATCGAAAGCAATGTTAGTTTCAAAGTCTTCAATTGCATGTAATACAAGTTTGTAAGTTTTATCACTAATTTTACTATGATTAAGACAGGTATCAAGTCTTCCATGTCCTTTATATTTAATTTTAAAACATTGTACTAATGAATTTCGGGCTGCAAGGTTATCTAGTGAATATTCAAGAATCTTTTTATTAATGATTATTAACTCATCAATGTTTTTAGTTGAGTTTTCTGCTAAAATATTTAATAGAGCTACTGCATAAGCGTTACCAACATGAGTAGCAACTCTTTCGCAAACACCAACTAAATATCCAAAATCTTCAGGAGTTAATGAAACCAAAATAGGAAAACATTCTTTAATTTGACCAGCATCATTCTTTGTCATTAATCTGTTTAACAATTTCTTATAATAAGTAATAGCTAAGTCTTTATCAGCAGAACTTGTTTTAGAAAGATTGAATTTGTAGTCAGCTAATTGTCTTAAAATATCTGTTTCAGAGTAATCAACTTTTATGATTCTTTCCCAAACTTCAAATTTTTCTTTTTCTTTATTCATAGCTTCATAACAAGAGGCAAGTAACCTTAATGCAGGTTTACTTTCCTTAACAGCTAATACCTTTTGGCAAAGGTAATCAACTAAAGTCCATTGTTTGACTTGAGCAAAAGAAGAAATTAAATCAAGAAATGCAATATTATCTTCTTGTGGGCGGGTTAATAATGTAATCATTCCTGATACATAACGTGCAATCACACTATTTTTGTGTTCTTCAAAGAAATCATCACATACTTGTTTAGCTTCGATTAGGTCTTCACTACTAATAGTCTTAATTTTTATATTCCATTCAGTAAAAAAAGAAATATCATAAGTTTGAAGTTGTGCAACTGTGCATTTTTCTTCGCTTAACATCTTTACTAATTCTTGAATATCCATCTATTTCCTCCAAAAACTAAAATCCATGACTAATTATGCTTAATTACAGAAATGTAATAAAGCAACATATTTGTCAAAGAATTATAATTTATAAATTATGCAAAAAATTTATAGTAAACAAAACCCGAGCAACAGCAAGCGCGATGCTCGGGATCAATTTGTTCCTAACATTAATCATTATATCCTATCTTTTATTAATTTGCAAGTAATCCTATACATCTATATTTTTACCTCCAAGCAATTGGAGATGTGTTTTTCTATATTTAGTTGGAGCTTCTCCTACAACTTCTTTGAATCTCTTGGAAAAATAGAATTCATTACAAAAACTAAGCTTTGCCGCTATTTCTTTGATTGAAAGTGTGCTAGTGGCAAGAAGTGTTTTGGCTGCATCAATTTTAAGATTAAAATAAAATTTCATGGGAGGTGTATGAAATGATGAAGAGAAAAGTCTGACCAGATATGAACTGTCTAATCTAACATAGGAGGCTATATCATCTAGAAATATAGAATCAAAGATGTGACGTTCCATATAATTGGTAGCTTTAGCTAATGCCATATTGGTAGATTCATTATTTTCAATTTTAGTAGATCCCTTATAGTTAAAATCTAGAGCATATAAAAAACCTAATAATTGATAACAAGCTGATAATCGTAGTATTTTATTTGTAGAAATGCCTTTATCTTTTATTTCTTCAAATAAAAAACGTTGTTTAGTATCTGTTTTAAAAAGACCTTTATCATATAAAGAACTAATTATTGGTGCATCTTTACTATCATACTGCATTAAGATTGCATAATAAGTTATGGCACTGTCTTTGTCAGCAGTAATTTTATGCTCTATATTCCCATCTATTACAAAGAGGGAACCTTTTCCTATACTGTAGGTGATATTACCTATTTTTAACTTTCCGCTTCCTTCAAGAAAGAAATGTAGTTCAAAACAATCAATACTATGTTTATGTAGCCTTTGATGATGAACTTTCGCCTCTTCTTCATGAAGTTGAAGTACATATACTGCATCTTTGATATCCATATGTCAATAATACATATGTTTTTACAATTTTGTCTATGTTTTTTTCATAATTTTCGCTTTATATTTAATATATCAAGTAAGGAGGCAGATATGGCAATAATTGCTGGTATAGATTGTGGTACACAAAGTACAAAAGTTCTTTGTTATGATACACAAAAAAGGGAAGTAATAGCTCTTACATCTAGTAAGCATAATATGATTAGTAAAGAAGATGGCACTCGAGAACAAGAGGCAACACTTTTTATTAATGCAATTAAGGATTGTTTTGCTCAGATACCAACTAATATTAAGAAAAATATAGAAGGTATTGGTGTATCTGGTCAACAACATGGTTTTGTGGCATTAGATAAAAATGGTGAACCTTTGGTTCCTGTAAAACTATGGTGTGATACTTCTACTTCATCACAGTGTGATACTTTAACAGAAAAACTTGGTGGTAAAGATAAGGTTTTTGAATTAATAGGAAATCAAATTTTACCAGGTTATACCGCTTCAAAAGTTTTATTTCTAAAAGAACATAATAAAGTGGCATATGATAAATTAGCACATATTTTATTACCTCATGATTATATAAACTATTATTTGACAGGTGAATATACCATGGAAGAAGGAGATACTAGTGGAACAGCCTTTTTTGATGTTAGAAATAGAGTTTGGTCAAAAGAAGTTTTAGAGGCTATTGATAGTGAAAGAGATTTATCAAACACTCTTCCAAAATTAATAAAACCTACAGAAGCAGCCGGTAAGGTGCAATCTTCAACAGCAATTGAACTAGGATTGTCTAATAATGTTATAGTTTCTTGTGGTGGTGGGGATAATATGATGGGTGCCATCGGTACCGGCTGTACTGATGAGGGTTCACTTGTTATGAGTTTTGGTACGAGCGGTACTTTATTTGGCTACAGTGAAAAATGTATTGCTGATGATAAAGAACGACTTGCTGCATTTATTTCGAGTTCAGGTGGTTATCTTCCATTACTGTGCACAATGAATTGCACTGTGGCTTCTGAACAAATTAGAGATCTTTTTAAAAAAGATGTTAAAGAATTTGATACTATTGCTGCTTCTGCACCAATTGGTTGTAATGGAGTAACTTTATTACCATATTTTAATGGAGAGAGAACTCCAAATTATCCAAATGGAAAAGCAACAATTATAGGTTTAAATACAACAAATACTAATGAATCTAATATTGCACGAGCTGCACTTGAGTCTGCAATATATTCTATGAAAGTTGGGCTAGAAGCTTTTGTTGAACAAGGATTTAAAGCTAAAAAACTTATTTTAATAGGTGGTGGTGCAAAATCACAAATTTGGTGTCAGATGATTAGTGATGCTTTTGGACTTGAGGTTGTTATACCTGAAATCAGTGAAGCTGCAGCATTTGGTGGTTGTATTCAAGTTTTATCATTACTTGAAAATAAAAAGATTAGTGAAGTTGCAAAAGAATTTGTTACTATGAGTGATAGTAATCATTATCTTGCAGAGAGTAAAAATTATAAAGCATATGAGAATAGCTACAAATCATATAGAAAATATGATTCAGCATTATCATCAATATTTAGTTCAAAGGAGTAATTTTATTATGAGTTATTTTAAAGGCGAGAAAGAGTATTTTAAAGGTATTGGAAACATTGAATTTGAAGGTAAAAAAAGTGATAATCCTTTATCCTTTAAGTTTTACGATAAAGATAAAGTAATTGCAGGAAAAACAATGAAAGAACACTTACGTTTTGCATGTGCTTATTGGCATAGCTTTAACGCAAATGGTTCAGATCCATTTGGTGGTCCAACTATGTCTTTTCCTTTTAATGATGCAGATCCAAAAACAAATGATATTCAAAAAGCAGATGCTGCATTTGAATTTATCACAAAGATGGATATGCCTTATTATTGTTTCCATGATGCTGATGTAGCAAATCCTGGAAAAAATGTTGATGAATATCAAGTTAATCTTCATGCTATGGCAAAAGAATTAAAGAAAAGACAAGATGCAACAGGTGTTAAACTATTATGGAATACTACCAATGCCTTTAGTGACAAAGTATTTATGAATGGTGCAGCAACAAATCCTGAATTTGATGTTGTAGCAAGAGCTGCTTTACAAATAAAGACTTGTATAGATGTTAATATTGAACTTGGTGGTGAAAACTATGTATTCTGGGGTGGTAGAGAAGGTTACATGAGTCTTCTTAACACTGATATGAAGAGAGAAAGAGAACATCTAGGAAAAATGTTAATTATGGCTAGAGATTATGGTAGAAAAGTTGGATTTACTGGTAAGTTCTTAATTGAACCAAAACCTATGGAACCATCTAAACATCAATATGATTTTGATGCACAAAGTTCTATTGCCTTTATTAAAGAATATGGTTTAGAGAATGACTATGCTTGTAATATCGAAGCTAACCATGCAACATTAGCAGGTCATACTTTTGAACATGATTTACAAGTTTGTGTTGATAATGGTTTATTAGGAAGTGTTGATGCTAATCAAGGTGATGCTCAAAATGGTTGGGATACAGATGAATTCCCTTCCGATGTTTATACAGCTACAAAAGCTATGTTAGTTATCCTTAAAAATGGTGGACTACATGCTGGTGGTTTAAACTTTGATGCTAAGAGAAGAAGAAATAGTACTGATTTAGAAGATTTATTTATTGCACATATTTCTGGTATGGATTCATTTGCATTAGGACTAGAAGTTGCAGATAAAATTATCAGAGATGGTAAGATTGATCAGTTTGTTACTAATCGTTATTCTTCTTTTGATTCAGGAAATGGCAAAAAGTTTGAAGAAGGTAAAATGGATTTAGAAGGTCTTGCAACTTTAGGTAATAAAGATCTTAAATTAATTTCAGGTAGACAAGAATATTTAGAAGCTTTATTAAACAGATATATGTTTAGCTAAGTTTTAAAGTAATTTTAATTTATATATACAGGTAGTCATCTAGATAATTTTAGATGACTATTTTGTTGTTTGCCCTCCATGTTTTATAACTAGGTGGTGCAATCCCACTGCGAGTACTCAGAGCTACTGGAAAGATGTAGTTTAAATCGCTAGTCGACGGCAAGTGCGTAATGTGTGAGGTTGCGTGTGAAGGAAGCCTGACGAGCAGGTCTTGAACCAACGCACAGAAATTTATTTAGGCATCATATATGGATAAGGCTTCTAGAAGTGCTAAAGTCCAATCTGAGAGTATATGGTGTAAAGTAAGTGGTTACATGAGACTAAGAAGCTATAAAGTTTAACAGGAGAGAACTTTAAACAGGTCAGAGAGTCTGCAATATCGACTAAAACTAAGGACAAACCCTTGAGGCCATATGTTTAAAGTAGTCAGCAGAAACCTATGAAGAACTGAAATATTTTATGCTTTTCAAAGATTGAAGAGTCAATTCTATCTATGTGGTGGAGTAATTGACTTTTAGATTATGTTAAGTCCAAATTTAAAAGTCATTTATGAAAGCGAAAAGCATAATTATAGAGAAGAAAAGCAGAGATAACAAAATACTAAATTGTGTGAAGAGCTCATTTCCCTTAATAATTTTGAAAGGGCTATTAAAAGAGTCAAGAAAAACAAAGGTTCTGCCGGTATCGACAGAAAGACTGTTTATTAAATTGATCATGGAATGGCAAAGAATTTCAAAGAGATTAAGAGCCGTATACTAGCTAGGGTGTATAAACCTAAACCTGCTTTAAGAGTAGAAATACCAAAAGACAATGGCAAAATGTGAATGTTAGATATTCCTACTGTAGAAGACAAATACATTTGAAGATTAATATTTTCATTTCTAAACGTTGGAGCTATGTACAAAGGGTTTCTCTTTGGAGCTAATAACTAAAAAGAGTGAAGCATGAGGTTCCAAAATGCTTGGTTTTGTATTTTGTTATACTGTTCATGTAAATGCAAGAAAT
>JAENWY010000380.1 GCA_016649775.1 Spirochaetaceae bacterium | reverse complement strand
GAAACCTTCATGATGAAAACTCCTTTAATATATAGTCCATTATATACTAAATAGGACTATATATCAAGGAATATTACATCTATTTTATCCAATTTTTGAATTAAAAAATGCAAAAAAATAGCCCCATACAGGGCTTTATTTTATGATAAATTCATGATTTGGTCAGAATATTATGATTTTAGGACTGATCCTATAATCCGAAAAATTGGGAAACTTGTATTATACTTGAAGATTATTTAGTTGCAATTAAAAATAAACAATATTCTAATAAATATCTAAAGTTTCAAAATAGAATTGTAAAAATCTTACAGGGATTTTTAGCATCTGGAAATTTTAATTTTAATATTAATAGCAAAAAGAGAATCTGTATTATAAATTCAAAGTTTAGCCTTTTATTTGAAGAATCAATTATTTCATTTGGTTTTGATATAAAATCGTCAAAATTTAAAATATATTCTCAAATTATACGTAAATTTTGTAATATGATTTCTGCTGAAGGACTAAATAGTTTTTCCAAACTCGATTCATTTTTGCTTTGTAAAGTCGCATCCTCTTTACAATTTATAGCTTTTATTATAAAACTATGATAATAATTAATGTTATGTTTTTAAAGAAGGAAGGTAAAATGTCAAAAAAAATTATTCTATTATTTTCGTTATTAATAGTTTCAATGTTTATTTATGCAAGTGATAATGTTAATACAAATACCAAAAATGTTGTAGTTAATGTTAATTTATCAGATGAATTAAGTTCATATTTAATACCAGAAGGTGTTGAATTACAAGTTAAAAGTACAAAGAATTTTTCGCTCGGCGCGTTTGATCCAATTTTTGGGACTTGTTCAAATGTTTTAATTGATGGGAAAGTTTATACCCAAAATATTACAGGTATAAATTGGTTTTTAGGTTATACTTGGAAAAATTATTTTGGTGATGGTCTACCTTTACATGAAGCAGGAGGATGCGCTTATTATTCTTTAGGAACAATGTTTTTGATTATTCCTATGGCAAATATTGGTTATGACTACAGATTTTCCGATAGTTTTGTAATGGGATTAAGTGTATTAGGTTTAACAGCAACTTTTTCTCTTTAATAGTTGCTTTGTATTTTTTGACTTCTTGCATTTTTAATGTGGGAAGTTTTTTGTTTGCCATGCATGTTCTATAACTAGGTGGTACAACAAGCAGTAGTACAGGTAATTACACCAATATTTGAAGAAATATTCTCAGATATTAGTTTTGCATATCGTCTAAATTGAAATGCAGAAGATGCAATAAGACAAGCACAAATGTATATAGCAGAAGGTTATAGATTATGTAGTTGATTTAGATTTGTCTAAGTATTTTGATACAGTAAATCATGATATCCTAATGGGATTAATAGATAAAACATTAGAAGATTAATATTTTCATTTCTAAACGTTGGAGCTATGTACAAAGGGTTTCTCTTTGGAGCTAATAACTAAAAAGAGTGAAGCATGAGGTTCCAAAATGCCTGGTTTTGTATTTTGTTATACTGGTCATGTAAATGCAAGAAAT
>JAENWY010000264.1 GCA_016649775.1 Spirochaetaceae bacterium | reverse complement strand
TTTTTAAAAGGAAATAAATTTTAATGTTATTAGAAAATATGAGGGTAGTCAGAATTCTATGTTTAAAGAATTTGTATGTTAAATTGTTCTTTTAGAAAACCGAATTTAGGAAAAGTTTTATAAGAAAAGATTGTTCTGACGTTGCTGCTTGTGTTTAAGGTTATTGGATTTTTGAAAATAATTTTGAATATTGTTCATACAAGATAGTTCATTTATAAGATAAGCATTTCCGCGTGAGATGTTTTTTTTTGTTGCAAAAGATTAATATATTGTTGCAAAATAATTGAAATATGATTTGTATTCACTATAATTTTTTGTAATAAAGTATGATACTGTGTAGGAAATAACAAATATATACAGAATTCTTTGTTATGTCTTTTGGAGAGAAAATAATGGATAATAAGTTAAGTGAATTTGGCTCTATGGTTTTTGGCGATGATGCGATGAAGGAAAGACTTCCTAAAGAAACGTATCTAGCTTTAAAAGAAACTATTAGAGAAGGTAAAGATTTAGACCTCAATATAGCTAATGCTGTAGCACATGCTATGAAACAATGGGCAATAGAGTTGGGTGCAACTCATTATACTCACTGGTTCCAACCACTAACAGGAATTACAGCTGAGAAACATGATTCATTCTTAAGTCCAACAAGTAATGGTAAAATGATTTTAGCCTTTTCAGGAAAAGAATTAGTTAAAGGTGAACCTGATGCTTCCTCTTTTCCCTCCGGTGGATTAAGAGTTACTTTTGAAGCAAGGGGCTACACAGCTTGGGATCCAACTAGTTATGCTTTTGTAAAAGAATCTATATTATGTATACCTACAGCCTTCTGTTCTTACAGTGGTGCAGCTCTTGATAAAAAAACTCCACTTCTCCGTTCCATGGAAGTAATTGAAGCTCAAGCGCTTAGAATATTAAAATTATTTGGACACGATGATGTTAATACTGTAAAAACAACTGTTGGACCAGAGCAAGAATACTTTTTAATAGATAGAGAACTTTATAAAAAAAGAAAAGACTTATTTTATACAGGCAGAACTTTAATTGGAGCAAGAGCTCCTAAAGGTCAAGAATTAGATGATCATTATTTTGGTAATCTAAAACCTCGAGTTAGTGCATATATGAGAGAACTCAATGAAGCTCTTTGGAAACTTGGTATATATGCTAAAACTGAACATAATGAGGTAGCTCCTTCTCAACATGAATTAGCTCCTGTTTTTACAACTACTAATATTGCTTGTGATCACAACCAATTAACAATGGAAATTATGAAGAAGGTAGCGGAGAATCAAGGTCTTGCTTGTCTATTACATGAAAAACCTTTTGCAGGTGTTAATGGTTCCGGTAAACATAATAACTGGTCTATCTCAACAGATACTGGCGTTAATTTATTAGAACCTGGAGAGTCCCCTAAAGATAATATTCAATTCCTATTATTTCTAACTGCAATTATCAAAGCAGTTGATGAATATCAAGATTTGTTAAGAGTATCTGTAGCATCTTCTGGAAATGATAATCGTTTAGGTGGAGATGAAGCACCTCCTGCAATTGTTAGCATGTTTTTAGGAGAGGAATTAACTCAGATTCTTGATGATATTGCTAATGAGAGAAAAAATGTTGGTTATATTAAAAGAAGTATGGAACTTGGTGTTCATGTTCTTCCTGACTTCCCTAAAGATGCAACAGATAGAAATAGAACTTCACCATTAGCTTTTACTGGTAATAAGTTTGAATTTAGAATGCTTGGCTCTTCTTTTAGTGTTTCAAGTCCTAATACTATTTTAAATACTATTGTAGCTAAAGAGTTAAAAGAATTTGCTGATGAACTTGAGGGTGCAAAAGACTTCTCAGAAGCATTAAAAAAGCTTATTAAGAAGACTTATAAACAACATAGTAGAATTATCTTTAATGGTAATAACTATACTCAAGAGTGGATTGATGAGGCACATAGAAGAGGTCTTTCTAACTATCCTTCAACGGTTGACGCTATTCCTTCATATATTGCACAAAAGAATATTGATTTATTTGAACAGTTCAATGTATTAAGTAGTGAAGAGTTACATTCTCGTCATGATATTCTATTTGAAACTTATGAAAAGAGTATTAATATTGAAGCCTTAACCCTTACTGATATGATTAGAAAACAGATTATTCCATCTGCTACTAAATATATGGGCTTACTTTCTAGAGATATTAAAGAAAGTTCAACTTATGTAGATGCAATCTATTTAGAATCATCAATTAAAAATTTAAATAAAATTGCATCTTTGATTGAAGATTTACATATTAATGTTTCTCTGTTAGAAAAATACACAGTAGAGACCAAAGCAAAAGATAATTCAATTGCTAGATCAATGGACTTCTATGAATTAGTATTACCTAAGATGGGAGATGTTAGAGTTGTATGTGATACACTTGAATTATTAATGCCAAGTGAATTATGGCCAATTCCAACCTATGGTGAATTAATGTATTCACTATAGAAACTTAATTATAAACTTTTAGAGCATCCTCTTTATGAGGGTGCTTTTACATCTCCGCATAAATATAATGTTTTTTGCGGAGATAGAACTAATTACTTCCGCACAGTTTGGGTTAAGTTTGCGGAGATGAAATTGTTTACTGCCGCAATACTTTGTTGATTTTTGCGGAGATAAAATTAAGTATTTCCGCAAAATATGGGTTATATCTGCGGAGATAAACTTGCTTTTAGTTATTTTATAATCTAATATTAAATTATGAGTAAATATATTTGGGAAAAGAAAGAATGGCCTGCTTTCTATTGGGATAAAGCAACAGTAGCCTCAATAGAGTATGAAACGTTTTATAATGAAGGTTTCCTTGAAGGCTTGTTAAGTAATTTTGAAAATGAATTCAAAATGAAACACCATGCAGATACTATAAGTACGGAGATTGAAAGATCTTGGAAAATTGAGAATGAGGATCTTGATAGCTTATCAGTATATTCTTCAGTTTGTC
>JAENWY010000326.1 GCA_016649775.1 Spirochaetaceae bacterium | reverse complement strand
GAGAATAATATTAATGAAAGACAAGCTCAAATAATAAATGAATTTAATAAAGATCTAGATAGAATTATGACAATTGTTGAAGTTCAAAATTTATATTCAATCTCTAATCAAACTGCTAGAACAAATTTGGATCAGTTAGTTAAACTAGATTACTTAAAGAAAATTAATCTAAATAACAGAAAATTTGGATATATTGCCGGAGCTAAATTGATTTTAATTAAGTAGCAAAATAACTATTTAAAACTACTTAAATATTGAGTAGTTTATTATGAATTTTATACTCTTTTTGTTTGGGAAAATTACAAATTTATTAATTATTTTGTAGTAAATATTTTTTGATGTTAATCTTGTATTAGTTTTTGTTATTTAACTTTAATTATATATTTTTTCCCATATTGCAAATACATGATATAATTAATAAATATATGGAGGTATTTTAATGAAAAGCAAAATTAAGATTTTAGTTGTACTAACTTTCATAATTATGATAGTTACAAATGTATTAGCCAATACTCTTCCTTTAAATGGTATGAATACTGGGGTTGTTTCAGATTCTTATCCTAATTTATTTGCACCAGCGGGGATTACCTTTGCTATTTGGGGTGTAATTTATCTATTACTAGGTATGTTTTCTTTTTATCAACTAGGAATAATTAATAAAAATGATAATATAAGTAGTGAATTATTAAATAAGATCGGAATAATTTTTTCAATATCTTCAATTATAAATACTATTTGGATTTTTACTTGGCATTATAAAATAATACCTTTATCAATGATATTCATGATAGGGCTTCTGGTTTGTCTAATAAAAATAGTTAATGCAATAAAAGAAGAAAAGCTTAGTACTAAAGAAAAGTTATTTGTTAAAGTTCCCTTTAGCATATATTTCGGTTGGATTACTGTAGCAACAATTGCAAATGCAACTGTTTTATTGGTTAGTTTAAACTGGAATGCCTTTGGAATTTCTGAATCAATTTGGACTGTTATTATTATAATTATTGGCGCTATAATTGGTATTCTTACACTTCTAACCAATAAAGATTATTTCTACGGCTTAGTATTTATCTGGGCTTATTATGGAATAATAATAAAACATACCACAGAATATAACAGTAGGTATCCTTCAGTTATCATAACTGCAATAATTTGTATTATAGTTGTACTTGCTGCAAATATTTATGCCTTTACAAAAAAAGAATATTAAAACTTTAATCTCTATAGAATAATAAATATATCATTCTATAGGGATATTTTTATTATTAGGAGATTCTCATGATAAGAAATCAATGGTATGCAATATTAAGTTCTAAAGAAATTCCAATGAAAGGTATTATGGGTGTTACACGTCTAGGTGAAAAATTAGCTTTTTGGAGAACTAAAAATAATGAAATAGCTTGTATATTTGATAATTGCTGTCATAGAGGAGCTTCAATTAGTTCTGGTAAAATTGTTAATGACCATGCACAATGTCCTTTTCACGGATTTGAATACAACAAAGATGGGAAAGTTGATGTTATTCCTGCAAATGTTAGAATAAAAGACGTTTCTGATTGATACAAAGTAAACGCTTATATTGCTAAAGAAAATTATGGATTAATTTGGATCTATTGGGGAGATAAAAAAAAGAACTTCCTGAACTTCCTTTCTTTTAAGACTTAAAAGAAAACTTCTATTATCCTCAAATAATTGATTATTAGCCAATGCATTATACAAAATGTATTGAAAACCAAATGGATGTAGTTCATATCCCTTTTGTTCATCACAATGGGGTATGATACTAAAACATTGTATTTTATTAAAATAAACCAATGCTAACAATTTAAGGAATAACTGGCAAGTCTTTTACGTAATAACCAATTATTCATTGCTTTAATGTAGGATATCTATCCTCAGAAACACGCGTAATGAGCTTAAGTTGTGAACATTGAAAATAAAACTATAAACTTTATTTTATAAGACAGTGACTTTAAACAATTACTTAGCATTAATAAAGGAAGGTGTATGTGAGAAACATATTTTATAGTTATGCAAGAAAATCTAAGGAGGAAAAAAT
>JAENWY010000255.1 GCA_016649775.1 Spirochaetaceae bacterium | reverse complement strand
GATGTTATTGTTATCCGTTATGAAGGTCCAAAGGGTGGTCCTGGTATGAGAGAAATGTTATCTCCAACTAGTGCTATTGCAGGAATGGGTCAAGATACAACTGTAGCTTTATTAACTGATGGAAGATTTAGTGGGGCAACTCGTGGAGCCTCTATTGGACATGTTTGTCCTGAAGCAGCACAAGGTGGATTAATCGCTTTTGTTGAAGAAGGAGATAAAATCTTTATTGATATTCCAAATAGAATTCTAGAGTTAAAAGTTGATGATGCAACTATTGAAAAAAGAAAGAAAAATTGGGTTCCAAAACAACCTAGTATAACAAGTGGTTACTTAGCTCGTTATGCTAGAAATGTAACAGATGCATCGAAAGGTGCGGTATTCAAAGATTAGGAGAAAATATGCAATTATCTGGTGCTGAAATATTAATAAAATGTTTGATTGAGATGGAAGTAGATACTGTATTTGGCTACCCAGGAGGTGCTGTTTTACCACTCTATGATGCTCTATATAATAGTAGTGATAAAATCACTCACATACTAACTGCTCATGAACAGGGAGCCTCCCATGCTGCAGATGGATATGCAAGATCAACTGGTAAAGTTGGTGTTTGTATAGCTACTAGTGGTCCAGGTGCTACTAATTTAGTAACAGGAATTGCTACTGCACAAATGGATAGTGTCCCTATGGTCGCTATTACAGGTAATGTACCAACTACACTCTTAGGTAAAGATAGTTTTCAAGAAGTTGATATAACTGGTATCACTATGCCAATTACAAAGCACAACTATATTGTTAAAAGAGCTCAAGATTTAGCTGCTATAGTTCGAGAAGCTTTTTATATCGCTCGAGAGGGAAGACCTGGTCCAGTACTTATAGATATTACAAAAGATGCTATGATAAATATCTGTGAATACAATGAAGAGATTCCTAGAAAAATAGAATTATTATCTAATAGATTGAAGAATGAAAATCTAGAAGTTGCCGTTGAAATGATTAATAATGCTAAAAAACCACTATGTTTTATAGGTGGTGGTGCTATTATTTCAAATGCTTCATATAAAGTTAGAGATTTTATTGAATTGATAGATTCTCCTGCCTGTGTTTCCTTGATGGCTGTGGGTTCAATTCGATCTGATAGTCCCTCCTACACTGGCTTAGTTGGTATGCATGGTTCAAAGGTATCTAATGTATGTATTAATAAGTGTGATCTTTTAATAGTAATTGGAGCTCGTTTTTCTGATAGAGTTATCAGTAATGCATCTTCTTTTGCTAAAAATGCTAAGATTATTCAAATTGATGTTGATCCTGCAGAAATTGATAAAAATATTAATACTACCTGTCATTTAGTTGGTGATGTTAATGTTGTACTTGATAGATTAACTGAAAAACTTGACCCTAAAAAACATGAAGATTGGATGGCTGAGGTTGCTCTTTATAAAAAGAGATATCCTATTGTTACTAATCAAGAAAGTCAAAGAGCTTATGAAGTAATTCAAGCAATTAATAACAACCTTGGTGAAAAGGATATTGTGGCAACTGAAGTTGGGCAACACCAAATTTGGGCTGCTCAATTTATAAATCATAAGAATCCTCGTCGCTTCTTAACAAGTGGTGGTCTTGGTACTATGGGTTATGGAACAGGTGCTGCAATTGGTGCTCAAATGGGTAACAGAAACGTTCGTGTATTAAACATAGCAGGTGATGGTTGTTTTAGAATGAATAGTAATGAATTAACTACTATGGCAAGATATAATCTCCCTGTAATTGTTGTTATTATGGATAATCATACTCTCGGTATGGTTAGACAATGGCAAACCCTTTTTTATGACAAACACTATAGTCAAACAACTCTAGATACTCCAATTGATTGGGTAAAATTAGCTGAGGCTTATGGGGTAGTTGGAATGTCACTTGATGTTGATGATGATCCAAATGAAGTAATTAAGAAAGCTTTAAGTTTAAATAGACCTGTAGTTATTGATGCACAAATTCCAATTGATGATAAAGTTTATCCAATTGTTGCTCCAGGTTCATCTATTAAAGATATGATTGGATTTATTGAAGATAATGATAATTAAATATTATTAAAGAAATTTTCTTTATCATATTCAGAAGCACAAATACTTTATAATGTTGATTTTTAGTAAATTAATTTCACATTATAGGGTTTTTTTTGCTTTTTGGTTAATTATAATTTATTATAGCAATTAAGAGGTAACTAAATTGATTATTACTATTGTGTTGAACGTCATTTTTCATTTAGTACAAATTAATCGAAATATTTTAATATAGTATGTTGATCCATTTGATTCATCTTTAAAGCTTCTAAAAACGCGTGTATAGAATCTCAAATGGACATTACAACATGGGCTTTGTTCTAAATTATGAAGCGTAGTGCGTGTAATATTTTGGCTCTAAAACTTACAGGGGGGAATAGTTAATTATATGTCTAGATTTGTCACTGATTTATACTTTTCGGCAAAAGACATCGCAACAGTAGTATCTGATGATATATATCAGTTAGGATTTGGAATTAAATATCTTAAAAAAGGTAATATTTTACAACCAATGATATTATCAAATAATAAGGCTCTTCGTGACATTCAATGGGTAACTTGTTAATTATATACTAAATAAATTCTTTTTCACTATACTGTTTTATATGATTTGCAATTTCAATTGCTCTCTCATTAAAAATAGGAGTAGTTGGAAGATTGTTAAAAACCTTTTTTAATAACTTCTTAGCCGGTGATATTATTATCTTCATTAATTATTCCCTATAATAGCGTTGTCTATTCTATCTATAATAGAACCTTTTGTTTTTCCAAATTTATCTAATATTACAGAGCTAAAAGCAAATACATCTTTGACAAATCCTATTTTAGTATTAGCTTTTCCGACTAATATTTGAGAAGATGCAATAAGTATTAATATTCTAATTGCCTTTGTAATAGCTATTCTTAGTGAAATATCAGTAAAATATTTAAAGATAATCTTTCCATTTGGTTCTAAGAGAGACAGTAATACCATTGAGGTAAATAAAACTAAAGGGTACGTTAGTTT
>JAENWY010000338.1 GCA_016649775.1 Spirochaetaceae bacterium | reverse complement strand
TATTCCCCTAATAGCAAGTTTAGTAGCTAAAGCTGCACTTTCAATACAAGAATAAATCTTAAGAGCACAAGTCATTTTTGCACCATCACAGATTATACCAGTTAAATTACCAATCATAATATTAATGGCTTTATTCATAACTTCGCAGTTGCCACCCATCAAATAGACAAGACCACAGGAGATTGCTATAGAGACAGTAAAAGCACCACACAAGGCAGACGAACAATCTTTCCTGGCAGTTTAATGATAAACCAATTAACTCACCGATACAAAGAGCTTTTGATATCTCTGAATCACTTTTATTTAAGAATTTTCCCATAGTATAAATTGGTACAGTAATAGTAATTCCTTGATTTCCTGATCCACTATTTATTACAACGAGAAGAGCACAACCAGCCATCCTTGCATCACTAGCTGCCGCGGCTAAGGTTGCACCAAGAGAAAAAGCTTCATTTAAATTCTCAGAAGGTTCGATAGTCCATAATCTTCTTTAAGTGCATGGTGAGCTATTATTAGGTTAGTATGAGCAGCTTTTAGCAGCAAGGAAGCAGTATCTTCTGGAATATTATTTGAAAATTTAATTATATCCTCAACTTCAACACTTGCCTTAAAATCAGAATTAAGAACATCACTATTTAAACTTCAATAAGCATTAAGTGGTTCATCAATAAAAACCTTACCATCTTTTTCAATATAGGAGAAGTTTGAATGAGTACCACTAATAATTGCACAGTTGCTATGGTGTTCATTTTTACATATAACTTTAACATACAAAGTGGGGAACATCTTCGACCATTACAAGTTCAACGGGTATTTTAATAGCCCTATTTCTTTGACTTTCGTCTACATCTGATAAAATACCTAAGCCTTTACCAATATCTCCACCAGCAATACCTAAAGAAACGGTAACGGTGATACCTGTTTGGGAACAATTTGGTATGCCAGCACTCATAGCATTTTTAACCATATCACGACTTGTTTCAATTATTGCACTTGTACAATCACCTTCTAAAAGCTAAGAAGCTCCTGCTAATGCACTAGCTGCAGGTTCAGTACAGCCCATGGCAACAACAATTTCTCTATTTAATAAATCAATAAATTTTTCATTCTTCATAAATTAACAATATAATGAGAATTATGAGTTATCAATAAATTAAATAAAAACATATTTTTATTTAAAAATAACTTGGGTTATCATAAGTTTATTAAACATTTTTTGTTATATAAGTAACTTTATATAATTTTAGAACAAATACAAAAAAAAAGACTAGGTCCCTACAGAAAACCATAGTACTATGGCTCGATAGTCAAGTACTATTTTTTTCTTGATTTTTTCTTTTTGTTCTGGTTCAATTTTTTTGATTATTCTGATTCTTCTATTTATAAAAATTAAGGTTGAAATTTAATCAATGAATTGTAAACAGTCTATATACTTTAAGACACATTTCAAGATGTGTCTTAAAATATTAAATAGTCGCACAAAATACAGAATCTGTGGTAGACAAAGTGTAAGAAACTCCACTCGCAATGGCATAAACATCACCTTTTGTAAAATTAATTTCTTTGTTTTCCACAAATAGTTTAGTATTGTTACCTGTATTAAGTAAAATCTCAATTGCCTTAGTAGTCACATTGAATTTATTATTTTCCATAACAATCAGTGTAAATTCCTCTGTTGGAGTTTCAACAACAGTTCTACCAGATTCATCTTTATGCTTTTTAGAGAAAGTAACTTCACCACCTCTAACCAACATAACTTTAAGAAGTTCATCTACATCCATCTTCTTATGTGTTAAACCACCTCGAAGCACATTATCGGAGGCACTCATTAACTCAATCCCATTTCCAAAAACATAAGCATGTAGTATACGTGGTTCTAAATAAAGAGAATCTCCTACATTTATATGAACTACATTTAATATTAAGGGCATAAATAAACCAGGATCTATTG
>JAENWY010000373.1 GCA_016649775.1 Spirochaetaceae bacterium | reverse complement strand
GTTTAATTGAGCTTCAGTTTCTCTCTCTACACTTTTTATGAAAGATGTAAGACCACCCTTCTTATTCTCCATTAATACAACATTAGTAGCTGCTTGTATTTTATAGAAACCAAAAGGAGAAAAGAAGTTTACACTTTTGGGCTTAGTATAAAGAAATAGGTGAGATACCTTATGTTTTATAGCATATGTTAAAAGATGGGTCATTAATGTTGCTGTTAATCCTTCTCCCTGATGAAGTGTAGATATTGCAATATATTTGAGTACATTATCATCAATTGAACCTGTTGCTACCATTTCTCCACTATCTGTTAATAGGCAATAGGTATGCTTAGGCTCAACTTCATAGGTGAGTCCTTCTTCTTTTAAAAAGGCAATTAATAAATTTTTGTAATGTCCCTTAAGTGGGTTACCTGTTATTTCTAAATATTCCATAATATTATGATATTTTAAAAAGTTACGCATTACAAGTAAAAAAAAAACAAAAGCAATAAAATGTAAATCTCTTGCTTAAAAATTAGTATACCTTATAATATTCAAAAGGGTGGATTTTATGTATAAGGTACTCATTATCGATGATGAAAAAGCAATTGTTAAATTACTTGAGAGAGTAATGAAAAATGAAGGGTTTATAACAGAGGCCGCATATGATGGTGCAACTGGTTTAGAGAAAGCTCTAAACAATACTTATTCAATTATCTTTCTCGATATCAATATGCCAAAAATGGATGGATTTCAACTTTTAGAAAAGTTAAGAGAGGAAGGAAATGATACTCCAATAATAATAATTAGTGGAAACCTTGATGATTATGCTGCTCTTTATGGCCTAGAGATAGGAGCTGATAACTTCATTACAAAACCATTTAATCCAAAAATAGTTGCAGCTAAAGCTAAATCACTGTTAAAGGTTGTAGAAAGTGAAAAAAATTCTGAGATATTAGTACAGGATCCTTTTACATTTAATCCAGATACTATGGTTGTTACTAAAGACGGGATTAAACTTAACTTTTCTGCTAAAGAGGTCCTTATGATGAAGTTATTCCTTGAAAACATAGATAGGGTTTTCAGTAAAGAAACTTTATACAATCAGATTTGGGGAAATATTTCAGTTGATAAGAATTCAATAATGGTATATATAAACCATCTAAGAAATAAGATTGAGGAGAACCCGAAGAGGCCTAAGTTCCTTAAAACAATCTGGGGGACAGGATACAGTTTTACTGTTCCTAAAAATTAATATCCTCTGCAAATACATAACCAAGACCCCAAGAGGTCTTTAAGTAAATGGGTTTTTTAGGATTATCTTCAATTTTGTTACGTAGGTGATTTATATAGACTATAAGAGACATATCATTAACTACCTCAACACCCCATACAGCTTCATAAAGTTCATTTTTACTAAAAATATTCTTGGGATGAGTCATGAAGAGTTGCATTAAAATCATCTCTTTAGCGGATAGAAATAATTCTTCATTATTTTTAAACATTCTCATAGTACTACGATCTAGAGTAAAAGGGCCAACTTTTACTCTGCCTGTTTGAGAAGTACTATAGCTAGTTCTTCTGATTAGTGCTTTAATTTTCCC
>JAENWY010000286.1 GCA_016649775.1 Spirochaetaceae bacterium | reverse complement strand
GTAGTAAATAACAGAAGACAATTCATAATATAACTGTATCAATGATTTGTATACTTTTTTTTACAAAAATCTGATATTTTATTATTTTATTATTAAATGCTCTCAACAATAAGTTTAGAATCAACTTTATCCTGAAGATAACGTTCTACTCCACCCTTAAGAGTCATTTGTGACATTGGACAACCAGCACAAGCACCAACTAACTTTACATAAACTGTATTGCCATCCATTCTTACATATTCTAGATCCCCACCATCAGCTTGTAGTGATGGTCTGATTTCGTTTAAAGCTATAACTACTTTTTCTTCCATTTGAGTATCTCCTGTGAAATAATATTTAAATTAAAAGTCTATTTACATATTTATAATGTATATACAATAAATATAACTAAAAGACTTTTGAGAGTCTACCTAATTACTAGGAATTTTTATATTAATTTAATTTTTATTTTAATTCAATAAAAGTCGAGTGTTATTCTGATTTTTTAATTATATACTGACATAATTCCATTTATAGCTTATATTAATTTATATGAGTGCAAATAAAATTATTTTTTTAAATCAGAAAGGTGGAGTCGGTAAAACAACTAGCGTTGTTAACTTAGGTGCGGCTTTGGCTAAATTAGGAAAAAGAGTATTACTTGTTGATTTTGATTCCCAAGGTAACCTTACTAGTTCTGTATCTGCAGATGGTAGTCTTCCCGGAATGTATGAAGTAATTACTAAACAAATTAGTGCGGTGGATGCTTGTCAATCAACAAGCAATACAAATTTATACATTATTTCTAGCAATATAAATATGGCAGGCCTTAATGTGGAGTTAGTTGATGAAGACAACAGAAATTTATTTGTAAAAGACGTGTTAGCTTCCATAGAACAAACATTTGATTTTATTTTAGGGGATTGTCCTCCTTCTGTTGGACTCGTTACTGTAAATGCTTTAGTTTGGGCCCAGCATGTTATAATTCCACTTCAATGTGAATACTTAGCTATGGAGGGATTAAATCAAGTAATGAGAACAGTAGCAAGTGTTAGAAGATCTCTGAATCCGAGTCTTGATTTTTTAGGTATTCTTTTTACAATGTATAGTAAAAGAAATAAGTTGTCTTATGAGGTTGTAGAAGATGTAAGTAATTACTTTTCTGATAAAGTATTCAAAACAATTATCCCAAGAAATGTTAGACTATCTGAAGCACCTTCTTATGGACTTCCCATTTTTGCATATGATGCAAATTGTTCTGGAGCAAAAGCTTATATGCGTTTTGCAGAGGAGGTTTTAAACCGTGTCAAATAGAATAAAGAAAGGACTTGGTAAAGGAATGAATTCTCTTATAGGAGAATATTCCATGGATTTCATTAACCGTGAGTTAGGAACGGACTCCCCTACCCATAACAGTACAAATGAAATTCTACATCTTTCATTAGATAAAATTATTGTTAATCCATCTCAGCCTAGAAAGCATTTTGATGAAACTTCTTTGAATGAATTGTCGCTTTCAATTCAGAATCAAGGAATATTACAACCTCTACTTGTTGAAAAGCTTGAAGAAGATAAATATTCTATAATTGCAGGAGAAAGAAGATTCAGAGCAGCAAAAATAGCAAATTTAACAGAAGTTCCTGTTATTGTTAAAAATTTTACTGTGATTGAAAGGCTAGAAGTAGCTTTAATTGAAAATATTCAAAGAGAAAACCTAAATTCACTTGAAGAAGCGCAAGCTTATTCTTATCTTATAAATGAATCAGGGTTAACCCAAGAAGCTTTAGCTAAGAGAGTTGGTAAAAATAGATCTACTATTACTAATAGTATTAGATTACTTCAGTTGAATGATAAGATGAAACAAGGTCTTGAAGAAGGAAAAATAAGTGCTGGTCATGCTAGAGCATTGCTATCACTAAACAATCCTGTTGATAGAAAGATTTTAGAAAGTAAACTTCTTAAAGGTGATTTATCAGTTAGAGCCGCTGAAAAAATAGCTGGTAACCTTAATAAGGGTATTAGAAATAATCCTGAAAAAGGGATAAAAAATGACGGGGAAATAGCTAATCCAGGAAACAGAATTGACCCAGATTTACAAGATGTACAGGAAAAATTCATCTCTGCTTTAGGTAGTAAAGTTGGATTTAAAGGATCTATTAATAAGGGTAAATTTAGTATTTCTTATAATAGTATAGAAGAATTGGAAAGACTATTTCAGATAATTTCACCAAATGGTGATATGTATGAAATATAAGGAGATAATTGCTTTATGAGTAATAAATTAACAGACGGCTTATATGCCAAAATTGATACAGATAAAGGTATAATTACTTTATCTTTAGAGTATAAAAAAACACCTATGACAGTTAGTAACTTTGTAGGTTTAGTTGAGGGTGTTTTGAATAGAGAAAGTCCTAACAAACCTTTCTATGATGGTTTAAAATTTCACCGTGTAATTGAAAACTTTATGGTACAAGGTGGTTGTCCTTTGGGTACTGGTACAGGTGGACCTGGTTATAAATTCCCTGATGAATTTGACTCTTCTTTGCGTCATACCTCAGCTGGTATTTTATCAATGGCAAATGCAGGTCCTGGTACAAATGGTAGTCAATTCTTTATTACACATGTTGAAACTCCTTGGTTAGATGATAAGCATACTATCTTTGGTCATGTAGTTGAAGGAATGGAT
>JAENWY010000243.1 GCA_016649775.1 Spirochaetaceae bacterium | reverse complement strand
GGTACATTAATAAGAAAACCAGAAAGAGCTGAAGTGCCTGTAGAACTCAACGACCAATTAGTAGTTGAATTCTATTCTAAATAAGTATTTAACTTATTTTATATTTTTGAAAAATCTCTTGGAATTTCCAGGAGATTTTTTATCGTGTACCCGGTATGGGCAATATCTAGGTGGTGAGTGTCCCCCGTGAGTAACTAGCGCTATAGAGACCCTATAGTTTTAATCCAATGTTCACAACTTAAGCGTAATCTTTGGATTTCTAGTTATAAGGATACCCCATGAAAGCAATGAATTGACTATTATTGCATTAAGAACTTAAAGATTTTTCCTTAAGTTGTGAGCATTGGTTTTAATCACTAACGAATACAAAGTACAACTATCGTGAGGCGTTTTGTAAATAAAGGCATAGCAAATCTATGAGCCAACTCCCAGATATGAAATATAAGACTATACGTAAAAGAGCACTTTAAGGGAATTGAAAGTAAAGTATCAGCACGGAAGTATTATTCCAAACCTGTTACAAGGATAAAAATACCAAAAGATCATGGTGAATAAAGAATACTTGTAAAACCTACAGTATTAGATAGAATGGTACAACAATCAGTAGTGCAAGTAATTTCCCTAGTATTATCCGCCCCTTCAAATTTTAGTTATTATTATAGATCGAACTTAAGTTGTTATTGCTCTCTCTCGTTTTCTCTTTGTTGATTAATATATATGTTGACATCTATTAATAAAATAAGTTTTACACATTATTCAAAAATCTTCTTAATTAACTTAAACATATACTAATAGGCTTGTTTTATATAATTCATAAATATGTTTATTTAAATATTGAGTCACTTCAGGTTTCATATAGATTTTAAAATTTTGAATTTTTATTATTTTAGAAGATTTTTAATACTTTTATTTTACTTGATAAACTAATAATTTTACATTTACTACTAATCAATTTTAAAAACTTTACAGTAAAAATCTGTATTATTTGAATATCTTCTTTAATGAAAGTATACAGTTTTGGTGATGTGAGAGATTGGACCCATAATGTCTCTTATCCTCGATAAATATAATTGAATAAGTGAAAAAAACCATCATCTTCAAATTAATGAGTTGATGGAGTGTCTTCAGAAAATTTTTCTTAAACTGACTTTTGAATTTTTTAACAATTATAAAGTTAAATTTAAATTAAACTAAGTAGATATATTATTTTGCAGCAACTTCAAATTCTTTAGGGCCTATTAATTCAAAGAAATGAATTGTTCCATCTTTTAATGTTACTGCTGTTACTAGCTTTTTAAATAATTTATCAATTAAGTTAATATTTGTAATGGCAGAAGAATTTAACTTTTTATTAATGATGTTATTTGCAATTGATCTTGTTGTAGTATTTATTGATTTTATTTGATTTTTATTAAACTCTCTTTCTAGTTTTACAAATGGTTCTCTTTTTTTGTTACTACTTGTTCCCATTTTTATTCCAAATATCAAATTCTCTTTTTTAAAATCTTCAAAATGGAAAGTATCTTCGATTTGGAACATAAAAACTCCAAATTCTCTTTGGATTCCATCAGAACAACCATACCATGTAGAAAAGGTTCTCCATGTTAGTTTGCCCCCAAATTTTTTTTCTAAATCAGAAATAAAAATTTCTGTATCTTCGTCCATGTGTTGCTCCTTGAATAATAGTGTTTATTATTGTAGCATGCAAATCAGATTATTGAAAGTAATTAGTATAAGGACTTATAAAAGCGATGGATTATAACGAGAAAGATTTTGGGAAAATATTAAAGAAAAATGCACAATCAATTAGAAGTCTTGTTTTGCAAGAAGGAACTGAATGCATGCGTGTTTATGATAGAAATTTACCGTTCTTTCCTGTTACCGTTGATTTATATGGACAATATGCAAGAATTACTGACTACAGTGAAGATGTCCTTGATGAAGATTCAATAGAAAATTGCATTGATATTGTTAGAAGAATGTGCTATATCCAATCTGATCATGTTGTTTTTCATAGAAGACCTAAAATTGGAAAAGAACAACATGAAGTTCTTAGCGAGCAGAGTTTGCTTGTGGAAGTAAAGGAAAGTGGACATACTTTTACTGTCGATTTAACAAAACGTATAGATACTGGACTATTTCTTGACCATATGATAACACGTCAAATGGTTGAACAAATGAGCAATGAACTTAGAGTACTAAATCTTTTTTCATATACAGGCTCCTTCTCTGTTTATGCAGCAACAGGTGGCGCTTCAATTGTGGAGTCGGTTGACTTAAGTTCAACTTATACTGAATGGGCAAAAGATAATCTTCTCAAAAATGGTTTTGAGGGGGAAAATTACAAGTGTATAGCTTATGATGCCCTAAAATTTATTATCGAAGCTGTGAAAGAATCTCGGAAATATGATTTAATCATATTTGATCCACCAAGTTTTTCAAATAGCAGAAAAATGGATGAGAAGTTTGATGTTAGCAAAGATTATTTACGCTACTTTAACTTACTTAACAATTTACTAGAAAAGGACGGAGTATTAATATTCTCGACAAATTTAAGTTCTTTTCATATGGACAGTGGAAGGGTGAAAGGTTTTAGTGTTACTCAAATAACAAGAGATGTAACAGCACCTGGTTTTATAAAAAATAAGGGTACCTCAAGAACCTGGTTATTAAATTGGCAATCACATGTAAGACTTCTAAAAAAAGATTATGAAGGCAATGTGGTTGTATTAAATGCGAAGGATTCTGCAGATAAATATTGGCAGAAACATAAGGAACAAAATATCATGGATAATGAAAAAGAAATGAATGAAGAAGTAGTAGAAATTTTAACTAACACAAATGAAACAAAAAATGAAATTGCAAATGAAGAATTAGTAACTAAAGAAATTGTTGAAGAAACCGTAGCTGCTGAAGAAGTTATTGACAATACAACAGAAGTTGTAGAAGCAGAAGAAACTGAAGAAACTGAAGAAACTGAAGAAACTGAAGAAACTGAAACAAATGATTTTGAAAAAATAATTGAAAGTTTAGAAGAGACATCACTAGAAGTATCTGATGAAGATGATATGCTAGCTTTAGATTGGGATGATAGTGAAATTGTTGCACCTGAAGTAAAAACAAAATCAAAACCAAGAGCAGTAACTAGCTTAGCAGATAGAAAAAACAGTGGAAGAGATGATAATAATTCACAATCTGATAGAAAAGACTCTCCTCGAGATAATGATAGACAATCTGATAGAGGGGATAGAAGACCTTCTGATCGTGACAATGATAGAAGAGATGGTCGACG
>JAENWY010000173.1 GCA_016649775.1 Spirochaetaceae bacterium | reverse complement strand
TTTACTGCTACTGGTTTTGCCGTCTTCCATCTTGTTCCAAAGCCACCATAGAATATTATGAATACAAGTGATATTGAGCCTATATTTTCAACTAATTGATAATTATTGAAATTTAGTTTGAATATTCCATCCGCACCAAATAATAATCCAAGTGCTATGAACAATAGTAGACTAGGGATGCCTATTTTTTGTGATATTTTAGTGCTAAACATAGCTGCAATAACTATTATAGAAGCAATTAAGATTGCGTTAATCATATATCCTCTCTATTGTAAAATAATTATTAATCTATATTTTCTAAGCTCTGTATCGATTGATACAACTTAAAGAAATTTTAAAATCCAAATGATAGTTATTAGAAGTATTAATTTAATGAATATAAGTATTTGTTAAGACATACTGGTTTTTAGAAAGCCTCTAAAATTCCTAGCATTAACTTAAATAGCTATATCTTTCCATGCACTTATTTACTAACATAATATCATTATTTGACTTTACTATTCAATCAAAAAAAGAATAAACATTAATAATAGTAACTTAAAATGTAAGCAATATAAATTTCTAATAGCTCCTTTATGAATAGAAAATTAATGCTCATTTTTGATATTTGATTTTTAAATACTACTAAGTAAAATATTGAAGCTTTAATAGTACTTTTATTGATAAGTCCTTCCTGCAAATATTTGCTTGCTACTATATATACGGAAATAATTAATGTTACATGTTCACCTTATTCATAAATTTAATCTTATTTTAACTCATTGCAATAATTAAACCCAAAAAAGGGTGAAATATATATAATATTCTTACTTAGCTAAGTATTGACCTTATTATTTGAGTATGATAATTTAAAAAAAAAACAAGGAGATACGTATTATGATCACTACTTTCAAAGCTACTGCTAAAAAATTAAAAGATGGATTACAAGTTGAAACCAATTCACGAGGTTTCAAGATATTAATTGATGAACCGGAAGAATTAGGAGGAACAGATGCTGGTTTGAATCCTGTTGAAACACTACTTTGTGCATTAGGTGCTTGTCAAACAATCGTTGCATCTGCTTTTGCACAATTAAAAAATTTTAATTTTGAAGATTTCTATGTTGATATTGAAGGTGACTTAGATCCTGATGGTTTTATGGGACTTGCTGATGTAAGAAATGGCTTCCAAGAAATTAGATATAAAATGCACTTTAAAACAAATGAAAGCCAAGAGAAAACTGAAGCTTTTGCTCATTTTATTGAAACAAGATGCCCTGTTGGAGATTGTTTAGAGAATGGAGTTAAATTAGTTTCTTCTGGTGTAATCAGAGATTAATAAATTACTATTATTTAATGGGATTATTAAAGTAATCCCATTAATTATTTGGAGGGAAACTATGGATATTAATGTACCAGTAATTACTGGTGGAAAAAAAGGTAAAGTTGGTAAAATAAGTGTTAAATTAGGAGACTTGGTTAATGAAGGCGACATCCTTGCTCAAGTTGAAACAGGAAAAGGAAATAAACCTGTAAAAGCTTTAGAATCAGGTACTATAACTAAAATATTATGCGAAGAAGGCCAAGACGTATTATCAAAACAAGGAATGTTTGAACTAACCCTTAAAGAAGAAAATTCAAAAACAAAAATATCTCAAGAATCTCCAACGACTTCTGAAAAAAAAATAAATAATATAGCTACTGATTTGCTTGTTATTGGTTCTGGGCCTGGTGGTTATGTTGCAGCTATTTATGCAGCAAAAAAAGGCTTAAAAGTTACTGTTGTTGAAAAAGAGTATATTGGTGGAACCTGTTTAAATGTAGGTTGTATTCCAACAAAATCTCTCGTAAAATCATCTGAAATTTGTCACAATGTTAAGAATTCTTCATTATTTGGAATTAATACTACTGGATTAATCCAAGTAGATATGGAGAGAGTAATTTCTCAAAAAAAAGAAGTTGTTGATAAACTTGTATCTGGTGTTGATTTTTTAATGCAAAAAAACAACATTAATGTTATTAAAGGTCAAGCTTCTTTTATTACTCAAAATAAAATTTCTTTAACAGGTGAAAAAAATTATACAATTTCAGCCAAAGATATAATAATTGCAACAGGTTCTGTAATATCAAAGATTAATATACCTGGAATAGATCTCCCCTTTGTTATGAATAGTACAACAGCACTTTCTTCTACTAAACTCCCAAAATCAATCACTATTATTGGTGGTGGTGTTATTGGAATGGAATTTGCATTTATTTATCGAAATTTAGGAGTTGAAGTTAATGTTGTAGAATTTATGGATAGACTTCTTACTATGGTTGATAAAGATGTTTCAAAAGAAATTGAAAGTATAGCTAAGGATAAAGGAATAAAAATTTATACAAGTTCAAAAGTTAATAAAATTCAAAGTTCAAATGATAATCAAGCAATTATTACTTTCGAAAATGAAAAAGGAGAACAACTTCTTATTAGTGAAAAAGTACTATCTGCTATAGGAAGACAACCAAATTTAGAAGGTCTTGATATTGAAAAAGCTGGTGTTAAATTAAATAACAAGGGAAGGGGTATAACAGTTGATGAGAATATGAAAACAAATGTTCCTCATGTTTACGCCATCGGAGATGTTACAAATATTATACAACTTGCCCACGTAGCCTCTCATCAAGGAACCACTGCTGTGTCAAACATTCTTGGTGAAACTAAATCAATGGATTATTTTGCGGTTCCAAATGTAATCTTTACAGCTCCGGAAATTTCAAGTGTTGGTTTAAATGAAGACGAATGTAAAATAAAGAAGTTAGATTATAAAGCAAGTAAATTTAATTATATGAGCAATGGTAAAGCTTTAACTATGAATGAAACTAGAGGATTTATTAAACTTATAAAAGATAATAAAACTAATAAGATTATAGGTGGAACTGTTATAGGTACAGAAGCTTCATCACTAATAGGTACAATAACTCTAGCAATATCAAATGGATTGACCGACGAAGAAATAAGAGAAACTATTTTTGCTCATCCAACTACTTCAGAAATAATTCACGAAGCTGCTTATGGATTAGGAATTGGAGCACTCCACGAATAATGAATAAGATATATTCATCAAGTGAAACAGATCCTTACTATAATGTAGCAGCTGAATATCAGTTGTTATTAGAAGCACAAGAAGATACAAATTTATTTTTGTGGCAAAATAGTCCCTCTGTTATTTTCGGCAGAAATCAAAATATTTTTGCTGAAGTTGATATAGAGTATTTAAAAAATAACAATATTTACCCTGTTAGAAGATTTTCTGGTGGAGGTGCAGTTTTTCAGGACTTTGGGAATGTAAATTTTACTTTTATCACTAAAGAAAAAAATGCAGATTCACAAAAATACTTGTCTGTAATTAAAAAAGCTTTATCACATTTTAATGTGAATTGTGATTTCAGTGGAAGAAATGATTTACTTTGTGATGGGAAAAAGTTTTCAGGCCATGCATATTATACCAATGATGATAACTATCTATATCATGGGACTATAATGGTAGATGTTAATTTAGAAGTGCTTTCAAGAGTACTAAAACCTTCATTTTTAAAGCTTAATTCTAAAGGAATCAATTCTGTAATAAGTAGAGTTATTAACCTTTCAGAAGTTAATAATAATATTACAAGGGAAAATATAAAAGAGGCATTAATTAAAGCCTTTACTGAAATATTTGGTAAAAGTGAACCCTTAATTAATATTGATAAATCATGTTTTATAGCTCCACTTTTTCAAGAAATCAATCAAGATAAATGGATTTATAGTGAATCTCCCCAATTTAGTATAACCGTTGAAAAAAAGCTGAACTGGGGTAATGTATCAATATCTACTGATGTGAACGATGGATTAGTTAAAAAAATTAAAATTCAAACAGATAGTCTTAATGTTTTTGATTTTTCCGAATGTGAAAAACGGTTAATAGGATTTGTTTTTCAAGAAAACCTTATTTTTGATTATATAGATACATATATCAAAGATAACTTTTATATTGATTAATATATCATAGAAAAAAATGGAGAAATAGAATACAATTTGTTTAATTTTAAATTTGGTTGGTGGATAAATGTTTAATCTAGATGATTGTTTTGCTCTAATAACAAGTCGAAGTGGTAAAGTTTTTGCAAAAACATTAGATGAACAACTCAATTCTCATGGGATGCCAAGAAGCCAGTGGATAGCTATGTATTATATTCACAATAGCGAAGATATAACTCAAAAAGGTCTTGCTGATAAAATGGCAAATAAAGAACCAACTGTTGCTAGAATGCTTCAAAAAATGGAATCTGATGGATTTTTATATCGTAGTGGATGTAATGATGACAAAAGAATAAAATATTTAAAATTAACAGAAAAAGGTACTAATGAATTTCTTAAATTAATGCCTATTGTTGAAACTTTTAAAAATAATACTATAGATGGGATTTGTGAAAAAGATCTTCAACTATTTAAAAGTATTTTAAATAAAATGATTGAAAATACATTAAAGTTTTAATAATTTTTTATTAATTTAATTTATTGATTAAATGCAAATCAGAAAAGCAAAATTTATATAACATTTTACAAGAAGTTAAAGTTCTTTTCTATGCAACTTTAGCTTCTTTTTTATAGTTACAAAAAATAGAGAGATTGCACTTTCTTATTCTTTATTTTTTAAACACTTAAGAAAATTAATAATTTTATCTTAGCTCGAAAACTTTAGGTTCCTTCTTAAAATTGAATCGTCGATGAAATTATTATATACTATAACAATCATATTTAACTTGCTAAACTGACTATAGAATTTAATCTATTATTATCCTTTTATATTTATCGATTTTATA
>JAENWY010000340.1 GCA_016649775.1 Spirochaetaceae bacterium | reverse complement strand
ATAGGCAGGAACTTCATAAGGATGTGCGCTACAGAGGGCTTTAACAACAGCTTCTATCGAAGCATCTTCAACAACACATTCTACTTTCCACTCTTTTTCTTTGTGCAATTTTCCAATTTCACCTAGAAAAGGATTTTGATTAGTACCAGCTCTAAATTGTCCTATCCCCTCAGTTTGCCAACAACACAAATCATAACCATCTATTTCGCCGGCTCCTGCTGAAAAAATGGCATCCTTAACTATCTCTAAATGTGACTCTGGAACATAAAAAATTAATTGATACATCTTGAAGACCTCCCCAATGTACTAGTAATATAGACTACATGATAAAGATGATAGTTTTTTTAGGCAATCCTGGTAAACAATATTCTAAAACCAGACACAATGTCGGATGGCAACTACTTGAATATAAATATAATTCTCCCTCATTTCAAAATAAATTTAACGGAGAAGTGGCAAATGAAAAAGGTATTAAGTTATTAAAGCCCCAAACCTTTATGAATGAAAGTGGGAGATCAGTTGGAGCAGCCGCTGCATACTTTAATCTTAGTGCTGAAGAAATTCTTGTAGTCCACGATGATTTAGAACTTCCCTTTGGAGAAATTAAAATTCAAAAAGGTGGTGGATTAAAAGGACATAATGGACTCAAGTCTATAAATACATATCTCAATGATAGCTCGTTCTATAGGTTGCGCTTTGGTATTGGTAGACCACAACACGGGTCTGTATCATCATTTGTTCTATCACCCTTTAGTAAAGAGGAATCCATATCTTTACCGATTTATTTTGAAAGAGCTTCACAAGAAATAGATAAACTCCTTTAAATTTTATAAACGTATTAAAAATACTGTCTATACTTTTATGAATTTTAAAGTAGTCTTATTAAATTATACTTGTACAGTTAAGAGATTATCAAACAACTTGGAATTATAAGTTTATTTTAGTAAACATTTCGATTAAAAACTTTACCTCTTTAATACCTCTTAACCTCTTTCTTTTTTTTGTTCAATTTGTTTCAGGTTGTTGATAAATAGGCCATTTTACTTAATATACTTACTTTTTTTCATGTACAGAGATATATTTTTGAGTTACAATTTGATTTATTAAACTAATTTAATTATTTAAAAATCAAACTAAAAATGATTTTGATACACACTGAGGGGGGACAGATGGATTCAAGAGACTTTAGAATTTCTAGACGAACCAGATCAAAAATAAATATACAGGATAGTCTTTTTTCTACTGATGATAAATTTAATTCTTATTATCTACAAGCACAAGAAATCACCTATAAGTATAATAATGTTAAAGAAACAGATGTGCCAATATTATCTGCATCTAATGTAAATGCAAGTGCAATATTACATTATATTTATCAAAATATTATTGATAAATACTTAAAAGAAACTAATGATAAGTTTTTTTCAAATTTAACAACATCTTTAAAGAGTGATAATGAAGTAGAAAATACTTTAACTTTTTATTCTAAAGAATTTCCTTCTCCAAAACTTTCTGAACAATTTCCATCAATAGATGATTTCATTATTGAAACTACAAGAGGATATTTTATCCATAAAGTAATGAGTTTTAATCCAGCAATGATTAAAGCTATAAAACCTTTAATAGCTCCTGATGGAGTTGTATTTCCAAAAACAGAACAAGCTTTAAAAGATTTGCTCGGTGGATTGAAAAATAATGGTATATACAACAACTCAATTAAAGATGATTTATTTACTTTTTTAATAACTCCATCAATTCTAAATCCAGACTCTTTATTTGATCAGATAAAATTCATTCTTGATAACTGGCAAAACTTCTTAACTGATGATTTAAAGAATACATTACTAAAGGCTATTGATCATAACAAAGAAGAAACCAAACCTGTATATTCAGATAATAATGGTGGTCATTCGGAAACTTATATACCTCATTAT
>JAENWY010000133.1 GCA_016649775.1 Spirochaetaceae bacterium | reverse complement strand
TTGTACTTTTTAAGTATTTCATCAGTAAATTCTTCATCTGGTCCAATTAAATTATATTTACTAATTAAACCTTCGATTTCACCAGGAACTTTTACAAATACTCCAAAGTCAGTAACATTAGATACTGTACCTGAAATTTTGCTATATTTTGGATAATCATGACGAAGCGTTTGCCAAGGATTTCCTTCAAGTTGTTTAACACTTAAACGAATTCTTCTGTTTTCTGGCTCAACACGTGTAACAACTACATCAAGGTTTTCGCCTTCTTTACAGAATGCAGACATATTTTTAACTTTCTTTGTCCATGAGATATCATCAATGTGTAAGAACCCATCAATACCATCTTCAAGATTTATGAAAGCACCACTAGCTGTAATTTTTACAACTGGTTTGTTTAATGTCATTCCAACAGGGTAACGATCTGCGATTGTATCCCATGGATTTTCCATTAATTGTTTAAGACCTAAAGAAACTCTCTTCTTGTCTAAGTCATAACCTAAAACTTTAGCATTAACTATATCACCAATCTTAAGTAATTCTTTAGGATTGTTAACTCTTTTAGTCCATGATAATTCAGAGATATGAGCTAAACCTTCAATACCAGGTTCAATTTCAATAAATGCACCAAAGCTAGTAATCTTTGTTACTGGAGCTGTGATAACATTATCAACTTGGTATCTTGATTCAAAAGTTGACCAAGGATCTTGTTGCATATGTTTAAGTGATAAGTTGATTTTCTGTGATTCAGGATCAATGTTAATTAATCTTAATTGAACTACTTGACCTTTCTTAACAAAATCTTTAGGTCTTGTTACATGGCCCCAACTCATATCGTTAATATGTAGAAGTCCGTCAAAACCACCTAAATCGATGAATGCACCAAATGAAGTGAATGATTTAACAACACCTTCAACTACATCACCAATTTGAACAGTTGAGAAGAATTTTTCTTTGTTCTCTTTAATTTTAATATCAAGATATTCTCTTCTAGAAACAACACTCTTAAGTTTTGTTCCAGCGTGAAATTTGTCAATGATAAAGAAGTCTGTAATCTTTAGTAATGATTCTGGCTCTTCAACGCGTACTACGTCAGCCTTTGATAAAGGACAAAATCCTCTATATTCACCACCAAGGTCTACTTCAAAACCACCCTTGATAACCTTTACGAAAGTACCTTCAATAGGTGATCTTTCTTCCGCTGCCTTTCTTAGTACATCTGTACGTTCTTTGACATCTGCGCTTTTCTTTGAAACAACGATTTGTCCGCCCTTACCTTCTTTTTTAACGATAACAACATTAACTGCGTCACCCATTATAGGTAATTCTTTGAACTCATTGCGAGGAATTCTACCCTCACTCTTATAACCGACGTCAACAAAAACATACTCGTCATTTACCTGAACTACTGTTCCGGTCACGAGCTGACCATCTTCGATGCCATCAAGAGACTTAAGATACTCCTCCTGCATTATTTGCATGCTGGTTTTCTTTTCTTCCATTTCAATCTCATTAGCCACTTGCCTTTCTCCTGATCCTATTAATTTCTATGTAATTATCGCAATTATTGCGTTTTTATAGCAGTTACTACTTTCTCACAAACTTGCTTAATGGTCAAGTAAGAAGTATCAATTATTTTTGCATCCTTAGCAATCTTTAGACTTCCAACTGGTTTTTCTCGGTCGTTTTTGTCTCTTACTAAGATTCCTTCCAAAACTTCTTCATAAGTTTGGCCTTCAGGATGCTGATTAATTCTTCTTCTAGCTCTAACTTCAGCGCTTGCGTCAAAATAAAATTTGTAATCTGCATTGGGAAAAACTACCGTAGTAATATCTCGTCCCTCTGATATAACATCTAAAGATACTGCTGCATCTCTAAGTAAAACATTTATCAATTCTCGTAAGCGAGGATCATTACTTACTAAAGACACAAATTTATCAACTTTTGGTGTATGTAGTTTATCTTCTACATCAATTCCATCGATACAGATTTTGGAATTTATAATTCCTAGGTCTAATGATTTAGCTGTTTTTAAAACGGCATCTTGATCTAAACAATTACCGCCTTTTAATTGATGAGCAAACGTAACAGCTCTATAGAAAGAACCTGAATTAATATAATATAAACCAAGCTCATCTGCAATAAATTTTGCTATAGTACTTTTACCTACACCTGCAGGACCATCAATAGCTACAATCATTATCTACCTACCTTACCAAATGAAATAGATTTACTAGATTTTGAATTTTTACCTTCAATCAAATCTTGAATTTGATGAGGTGATAACTGAGTATATTGTCCAGGTTGTAAATCACCTAATTCAATATTACCAATTCTTACTCTACATAATTGTTTAACTTCATAACCAAAATAACTTAAAATCTTTCTGATTTCTCTATTTTTACCTTCAGTTAAAACAATTCTTGTCCAGTTTTTTGTCATTAATTGGAAGCTTTTAATTTTATAAGGTTTCTTTATATCAATATAAACACCTCTAAGAGCTTCCTCTAAGTCATGTTTTTCTATTTCTTTATCACAAGATACAAGATATTCTTTTTCAATTTCATGCGATGGGTGCATAATCTTGTTCGCAACATCACCATCATTTGTATATAAAATTAATCCTGTAGATTCTTTATCAAGACGTCCTATATGAAATAATAACTTCCAATCATTAATTGTAATCAATTCTCTTGCATAACTTTTCTCATTTGGATCAAAATTTGTACAAACATAACCTTTAGGTTTATTTAAAGCATAATAATAAGTTTTTTCAATTGGTTCCACATTCATGTCGTCCAATTGTACAACATCTGTAAGATTAACTTTTGTACCTAATTCTGTAACTCTTTTTGTATTAATTCTAACTCTTCCGGCTTCAATTAAGCTCTCGCAACCTCTTCTACTTCCACATCCACTCTTTGCCAAAAATGATTGCAATCTAATTGGGTATTCAATCTTCATCTTATATAATCTCCTAAATCTCTTCTACGCGTCGCTATTTTCTTCGCTACTATTTGGTCTATCTTCATCTTCAAATCTTTCATGATCTATCTCAGATAGTTTTGGTAATTGTGCTATACTTCTTAGATTAAATTCTAACAAAAATTTCCTTGATGTACCATATAAACAAGGGTGTCCGGGAACATCTTTACGACCAATTACCTTAATATACTCTCGATCTCTTAATAATCGCACAATGGTGTCACTTGAAACACCTCTAATATTATCAATCTCACGCCTTGTTATAGGTTGACTATATGCAACTATTGACAAAGTTTCTAGTGCCGCACGAGAAAGTCGTCTATCAACTTTTTTTCCATAACAAGACCGTAATTCTTCATGAAGATCGCCAGAAGGTAAAAATTGATATCTTCCATGCTTAGTTGAAAGGCTAATTCCATGCATAAATAAATCTAAGTGATCTTTTAGCTCTTCAATAGCACTATCTAAATCATCAGGTTCAAAAAGAGACATTGTTAATAATCTATCACGAGAAACACTATCATTTTCTAAAAACAAAATAGTTTCAATAATCCTAGCTTCTTTACTGAGAATATATCCTTTTTGTTCTATTTTGTCTTGTTTTTCTACAACTCTTTTTTTAGGTTTTCTCTTAGCCATTAATCATCATCTCCTAGATCAATTTCTTCATAATCTCCAAGCCATTCAACATCATCTCTAACACCTTCTGTATCTATTTCTGTTCTCTCATCTACTTTACTATGTTTATCCGTTTCAATTTTTTTTAACTCAATTTTTTCAATTGGTACAAATTTTTCTTTTAGTATAGTTTCCTTTAATTTGGAAATATATTTTTCAGGACGAATTATATAAGAATCAACATCTGTTGTTTCAGCAATCTCATGATCTTTGTACAATCCTTTTTTTATAGAATCTTCATACATATCATCAATTTCATCAGCATTTGTATCATCTAGAGAAAATTTACTATCTCTCTTTCTAATAAGTATAGTTTCAAACGGAACTTCTTGTTCAATCGTTATCATTTTAAATTTACATGCTTCTAATATTGCCATAAAAGAGCATATAATATGAAGTGGGCGATCTAAATGGATAATAATATCTTCAATATGTATAAAATCATAACTTTCAAAAAGTTCATTCATTAATGCAAGTTTTTCATTGACAGTTACTTCTTCAAAGACATTAAATATCTTTGAAGGAGTAATTCTATTCAATAAAGTTGTATAAGTCTGAAGTAATTGAAGTACATTAACTTCTTCAAAAAGTTCTTGATCTTCAAAAGGAACCATAAAAGATGATTTCTTTCTTTCAATGAACAAATCTCCTGTTCCTGCACCTGATGCAAGCAAATCTGTATATCTTCTAAATTTTTGATATTCAAGAAGTCTTTCTACAAGATCCTGACGAGGGTCTTCATATTCTTCATCAAAATCAATATCTACTGGTAATAACATCCTACTTTTAATATATATCAAATCAGCTGCCATTTTATAAAAGTCTGATATACTATTTAAATCTAAATCATTTTCACTATGAAGATAATCAAGAAATTGATTTGTAATTGTAGCAATAGGAATATCATAAATATTAACTTTAGATTTTTGAATTAAAAAAAGTAGTAAATCAAGAGGTCCTTCAAAAGCAGAAGTTATAAAACTATGTCCCTTTTTTTCACTTTCATTATTTTCAGATATTGCTTCTGCCATTTAATCCTCTCTCAAACTTTTGTAGTATAAATTAATCAATGTTCACAACTTAAGCTCATTACGCGTGTTTCTGAGGATAGATATCCTACATTAAAGCAATGAATAATTGGTTATTACGTAAAAGACTTACCAGTTATTCCTTAATTTGTGAGCATTGTAAAATAATAACTATCATGGGGCAATAGCTTAAAATACAATTCTAATATTGATATAAGAAATTATTAAGAATTAACAAATAGAAATAATAATATATTACTTTTTTAGAAAAAATTCAACTCTTCAATTTAATACAAAGTTACAAAAATTGATAATAGAGTAGGATGGGTCTTTACGACCTCGACCGCTCACACTACCAAAAACTGAATAACGTTCGTACAATGCTGTTCCATTTTATAATCTAAAATCAACTGACTTAAAGATATTTATTTATCTTTTTCAAAGCTTGCCAATCACCAATTTTCTTTGCATTTTGCTATTCAATATATTCTTTTTCCATATTCAAAAGCCCCAATTTGTCTTCAATTAACTTATTTATTTTCCAATAACTTCGAGAAGAATTATAAATTGAGTTAATTTCTTTTTCTTCAACTTATAACAGTCTAAGATTATGCTTTTTACTGGTTTTTCAAAGTTTGTAACAATATTGCCTAATCCTTCTTCGTAACCCAGTTTGCTATTTTTTTACAATGTTCACAACTTAAGCTCATTACGCGTGTTTCTGAGGATAGATATCCTACATTAAAGCAATGAATAATTGGTTATTGCATAAAAGACTTACCAGTTATTCCTTAAGTTGTGAGCATTGATTTTTTTAAGTCTAATTGCTATTTAACTTCTAGCATAATAGTTAAACCAACCCCTTAAGAAATAATTTAATCCACTTATTATTTAAACTTCGTTAGTATTTGTGGGTAAAGTTTTAGGAAAGTAAGTTAAAAGAGGAACAACACAGGTATCCTCTTTGTGAAAAGCGTTTACCCTTATATGATAAAGTTACAAGTCAACGTAAATGGAGTTGCTTAAATTTTGTGAGTATCTCTGTAACTGTATTTGCTAAGACCTATAGAAAGTCGACCAACGTGAAGAGTGATATTATAGCTCCCTTTTTTTCGTTATTTTGATAATCATGTAGCCGATTATCCTTCAACTTTAGTAAAAAAGCACTATATAGTTTATGGGTATTGCTTGGAGTACAGTTGGTAAGATAATCACAAGAACTTTAGATGAAGTAGCACCCAATTATGAAGATAGATTTATTAATTTTGTGAATATAGGCATTTAGAGACAAGCTATAGAAAAGGTCATAACTATCGTATTAAACAATGATAATCCAACTGTGACATGAGCTGTAACAAAATATTGAATAACTACATTAACTAAATTCTTTGCCATTCCATCATCAATTTAATAAACAGTCTTTCCGTTGATACGGGTAGAACCTTTGTTTTTCTTGACTCTTTTAATAGCACTTTCATAATTGCTTTTTTAAATTTTGACTTAACATAATCTAAAATTCAATTACTCCACCGCATAGATAGAATCAACTTTTCAATCTTCGAAGCCTTATCCATAAATGATTCCTAAATAAATTTCTGTGCATTGGTTCAAGACCTGCTCGTCAGGCTCCATCATAGCAACCTCATACATTACGCACTTGCCGTCGACTAGCGATTAAACTACATCTTTCCAGTATCTCTGAGTACTCGCAGAGAGGTTGCCCCTCCTAGTTATAGAATAGGAATGCCAAATAAGAACAGGTAACCCTAAAAGAGCTACCTGTCCAAAAAATTATTTTCTCATTTCCAATTTTTTTATATTAATTACTTAATATTATTTATTTTATTCTTTTTTTCCTTCAGACTTTTTATCTTCAGACTTTTTATCTTCAGACTTT
>JAENWY010000370.1 GCA_016649775.1 Spirochaetaceae bacterium | reverse complement strand
TTTTTTTGAAGGAATTAGAGACTTTCTAAATATATACCTTCCTAAAATTAAAAATTCTTCCCCAAATACTATTTCTTCATATAAATCTACTCTTTCTATGTTCGTGGTTTATCTACAACAATCGCTTAATTATTCAATCTATAACATAAATACCGGAGTAATGACACAAGAAAAAATTATTGGTTTTCTTGATTGGTGTAAAAATGATAAGGGAAATGGAACTTCAACACTTAATAATAGACTTTCTGCATTGAAAACTTTTTTCACATATCTCTTAAAATATAAGGATGCTTCACTTTCAACTTCTGCTAACAAAATTGCGGATATGCACAAGCTACAAGACGAAGACAAAGGACCCCATGAATATCTTTCGCAAGACCAAATGAGGATTCTTCTCAGTATTCCTGAGAGAGAAACATTCTATGGATTACGAGATTTACTATTGATAGCTTTGTTATATGATTCAGCTTGTAGGATAGATGAGATTCTATCACTCAAACTCAGCGCAATCAGATATTCTGGAAATCTTTGTTTCATAAATGTTACGGGGAAAGGAAAAAAATCTCGTAATCTACCTTTGGGTAAAACTGTTGAACTTCTCATTAAAGAATATTTAGAATTTTTTCATAAAGACAAAATAAAAGATAATTACTTGTTTTATGTCATGCAAAATAAGGTTAAAAGGAAGATGTCTCAAGATAATACCTCAAGAATATTAAAAAAATATGAGATTCTAAAAAAAATTGATTCTTCTTTTCCTCACTTACATTCACATTTGCTGCGTCATAGCAGAAGCCAACATTGGTACGATGCGGGAATAAATATAGAAGAAATTGCTCTTCTATTAGGACATTTTCAACTTACAACATCTCTAACATATACTTTTTTCACTGTGAATAGAAAAAAAGAGGCTATTGAAAAGGCATTAGGAGAGAATGAACCTATTTTTTCATCAGAGTCTCCAATGGTTTTGGATGAAGAAACAATTAAAAAATTATATGGACTCTAAAAGATTATTCCGACAGTGTTAAAAATTTCTTTATGCTTGAAAAGAAATTAAGATAGAAAATTTAACAATGTCGGCATAATTATTTCATCGGCATTTGTAATGGTTCTGTGAGGGTTTTCATTAGTCTAGATATACTAGAGATATTTGGCTGATGAATTCTACTCGACCACAAGCGGTAAGCCTCTGATTATTTGAATTATGGTGATTACAATAAAATATGAGTCTTACCGCTTTGTATATAAAAAAATCTATTTTAACATTAAATTGTTACTGTTATATAATTAACTATTCCACCTTGTGAATTTTAGAGCCTTTATCTAAATCAATATTATTGGAATAATAAACTTTAAAGTATTTTTTTCTAATAGATAATTCACAAATTGCTAAATAAAAATTTTAGTTTAACTTTTTACTATCTTTATTTATCTTAAATTATTATACTACTCTATATACGTAAATTTTCCACTTACCGGTCAGTAAAACTAAACGAAGCAATAAAAAACATTAATATCTTATGGTTTTTAACTGTAGGATATTTTTATATCATGTAAAGAATTATATTTTATAAATTACTTAAAAATATTATT
>JAENWY010000100.1 GCA_016649775.1 Spirochaetaceae bacterium | reverse complement strand
GCTTACAAGAGTTGGAGCTGTTAAAATACCAAATCTATTAGCTAAGTCTTTTTCTTGTGTAGCATCAATAACTTCATATTGCATGTTAGCAGTATCTAAGAACTTTTTAGCCATTAAACAATTAGGACAAGTTGGAGTTGTAAATAACATTAATTTATCATTTTCACCTTCAACAATTACCCCTTCATTCTGCTTTTTAATAGTCCTTTCATCTTTTGTTAATACACTTGTTTCAAATTTATAAACATTTCTGTCTTTAAATTCTCTTTCTTTACCCTTATTCCAGTTTTTAACAGGTCTGTAATAACCAGTAATTCTACTATATACTTCAGATTCTTTTCCACATTCAGGACAAATAAAGTGTTCACCAGCAAGATATCCATGTTCAGGACAAATTGAATAAGTTGGACTTATAGTATAATAAGGAAGTTTGAAGTTTTCTGCAATCTTCTTAACCATAAGCGCAGTTTCTTTCCAACTTGAAAGTTTTTCACCAATAAATGCATGGAAAACTGTTCCAGATGTATATAAGGTTTGCATATCATCTTGATGTTCAAGAGCTTCAAATACATCATTAGTATAACTTACAGGTAAGTTAGAACTATTAGTGTAATAAGGAGTTGCTTCAGGACCATCACCTTCACTAGCTGTAATAATATTAGGAAACTGAACTTTATCATGCTTAGCAAGACGGAAGGCAGTACTTTCAGCAGGTGTAGCTTCAAGATTAAATAAATCACCATATTTTTCTTGATAATCAGATAGTCTATCTCTCATATGGTTTAATACATCAATTGAGAAATTCTTCCCTTCTGTTGTAGAAATATTCTTTTTTATCCAATTAGCGTTTAATGCAGCTTCATTTAAACCAACAAGACCAATTGTTGAGAAGTGATTTTCAAATCCACCTAAATATCTCTTAGTATAAGGATATAAACCTTCTTCTAATAAACGAGTAATTATTGTCCTCTTAACATCAAGGGATCTTGCAGCAACATCCATCAAGTTGTTTAGTCTTTCATAAAAATCATTTTCATCTTTTGAAAGATAAGCTAAACGAGGCATGTTAAGAGTAACAACACCAACACTACCTGTTGATTCACCACTACCGAAGAAACCACCACTTTTCTTTCTTAATTCACGTAAATCTAATCTTAGACGACAACACATAGACCTAACATCACTAGGTTCCATATCACTATTTACATAGTTTGAGAAATAAGGAGTACCATATTTTGAAGTCATTTCAAATAATAATCTATTATTTTCAGTTCCACTCCAGTCGAAGTCTTTAGTAATTGAATATGTTGGAATTGGATATTGGAAGCCTCTTCCATCTGCATCACCTTCAATAAATACTTCAATAAAAGCTTTATTTATTAAATCCATTTCTTTCTTACAATCACCATAAGTAAAGTCCATTTCTTTACCACCAATAATTGCAGGAATCTTAGCTAAATCATTTGGAACAGTCCAGTCTAATGTAATATTAGAGAAAGGAGCTTGGGTTCCCCAACGAGAAGGAGTATTAACACCATAAATGAAGGATTCAATACATTGTTTTGTTTGTAAGTAAGATAAATTATCAACTTTTACGAAAGGTGCTAAATATGTATCAAAGGAAGAGAAAGCTTGAGCTCCAGCCCATTCATTCTGAAGAATACCTAAGAAGTTAACCATTTGGTTAGTTAATGAGCTTAAGTGTTTTGCTGGTTTACTTGTAATTTTACCAGTAACACCACCAAGACCATCTTTGATTAATTGTTTTAATGACCAACCAGCACAATAACCTGTTAACATAGATAAATCATGAATATGAAAATCTGCATTACGGTGAGCCTTGCCAATTTCTTCATCATATATTTCTGATAACCAGTAGTTAGCTGTGATTGCACCACTGTTAGAAAGTATTAAACCGCCTACACTATAAGTAACTGTAGAATTTTCTTTAACTCTCCAGTCATTTAATCTTAGATAGTTGTCTACAATATCTTTATAATCAACAATTGTTGATTTCATTGATCTAATTTTTTCTCTTTGTTTTCGATATAATATGTAAGATTTTGCAACATCAGCATATCCAGCTTGGATTAATACATGCTCTACAGAATCTTGAATTGCTTCAACTGAGATTAAGTTGTTCTCAACATTTTCATCAAAATCTGCTGTTACTTTTAAAGCAATGAAATCAATCATACTTGGATTGTAATTTTTTTCTGTAGCCTTAAAAGCTTTCTCAATTGCTCTCGCAATTCTTTGTACATCAAAATCTACAACATCACAATTTCTTTTAATAACCTTATACATAAATATACTCCCTTTTCGATTTATTTAATTTTAAGTAAAGACTCTTTTAAAAATTAATATTAAGTAAATCGAACTAATTTTTAATTGTTTTGATTCAATGTCCACAACTCAAGCTCATTACGCGTGTTTCTGAGGATAGATACCCTACATTAAAGCAATGAATAATTGGTTATTATATAAAAGACTTACCAGTTATTCCTTAAGTTGTGAGCATTGATTTTGATTTATAAAATAATAATATATTATCAGTTAAACCACTTAGAATTATTGTAACAGATTTAATTTTATAACGCAATATAGAGTGTCATTTTTTTTTTACTACACTACTCATAGTGTCTTATGCAACGAGTTTAATATTTAATTTCTTAATAGTTATATATTATATACCTCTAACTTTAATAAAAGCTATATAACTCTTTAATGTATTCTGCATAGTTATTTCTTCTTTTGCACTATACCCATGTAAACCCTGAATTATATTTTCACCCTTATCTGAAAAAGTTTGAAGATAGTATTTTTGGTCCTTACCAATCCACTTTGCAATGTTAATAAGTTGTTGTGTACTATGTAATTCTCTGACCACTGTAGTCCTGAATTCATGATCAACTTTACTGTTTTTTAAAATTTCGATAGATTTTTCGAAATTTTCAATATTTATTTTTGGGTACCCTACTGCTGCTGCATAACCAGCTCTATCACTTTTTACATCCATAGCAACATAATCTAGTAAATCCATATCTAATAGCTCTTTTAATTTATCAGGAAGAGATCCATTAGTATCTAATTTAACAGAGTATCCAAGTGATTTTAAATATTGAGCAAATTCTACTAAACCTTCTTGAAGTAAAGGTTCTCCTCCAGTAATACAAATTCCATCTAAATAACGTGTTTTTCTAACAAGAAATTCTTTAATTTCCTCTTCATCCAAATAGGGTTGAGATTCTGGATCTAATACTAATGTAGAATTATGGCAAAAAGGACATCTTAAGTTACATCCACCTGTAAAAAAAGTAGCTGCAAGTTTATCTGGATAATCAACAAGTGTTGATTTTATTAGACCGTGAAATTTCATCATAATTAATCTCTCTTTTAATTTTTACATTTTTGGATTTGGTTTAACTTTATTTTATCCATAACTTAAAAAAATTCAATCTAAAAAGCAATTTAATAGCAAATTAATATTTTTTAATAAATTCTATACAACAAAAATTAAGTAATATTTAAAAGATTTAATAAAGTTCAATATTTAATTACTATAGATCAATTGTATTCCATAAGTTTAGTTAGTATAAGAAAATATAATTTTAAACTTCACATATGTTAATTCACGGAATTTAATATAATCTTTATTAGTATATGCGTAATTTTTACTAATAATTATTAGTTATTAATTGTATTTTTATATATTTATTTAGTTTTTCCTAAAAAAATCTTAAATGTATAGTACTACCCATTGCTTTATTTTTACTTAATGGATAGAGTAGTGGCGAATTAGATAAAATCGCTTATACAACAACGGTTTAAAAATTTAGAAGAAAAAAACAATAAGAGTTTTACTTATGTTATTATTTATATTGTAATTTAAAAAAAACTAGGAGATATTAAAATGCAAAAAGTTCATAGTGCATCAGACATTGATTGGATTATTAAAACCCATGATTCAAAAGACCTTTCTAAAGCTAAAGAAATGTTCCCAATTGAAACAGCTAGATTAGCTCGTCATCTACATAGCCAAATTCCTGGTTATTACATAACTCGTTTAGCAGCACTTCCTAACCTAGCAACCATGCTAGGAGTTGGTGGTATTTATATTAAAAATGAAGGTGAAAGAATGGAACTTAACAGTTTCAAAGTTATGGGTGGAAGTTTTGCAATATTCAAATTTTTCCAAGACAAACTAAATATAACTGATGATCAACTTTCTTTTGATTATTTGACAAGTTCTGAAGTAAAAAAGAAACTTGGCGAAATCACTTTTGCTAGTGCAACAGATGGTAACCACGGTCGTGGTATTGCTTGGGCAGCAAAAATGCTTGGTCAAAAATGTATGATTTATGTTCACAGTGAAACAAGTCAAGCAAGAATTGATGCAATTAGAGCCTATGATGCAACTGTAAAAATTATTCCTGGAAACTATGACCATGCTGTTAAACAATGTGTTGTTGATGCTAAAAAAAATGGTTGGGAAGTAATTAGTGATACATCATGGGATGGTTATACAATAGTTCCTACAAGAATCATGCAAGGCTATACAACAATGCTTTTAGAAGCTCAAAAACAATTCAGTAGCCAAGGAATTGAATATCCAACTCATGTATTCGTACAAGCTGGTGTAGGTGCACTAGCAGCTGCTGTAATTGGTTTCTATTCAGCTCTATGCAATGGGGTTACACCTCCAAAATTTATCGTTGTTGAACCACAAACTGCTGCTTGTGTATTTGAAACTGCAAAATATGATGATGGTAAAACTCATGATATTGATGGTTCTCTTTCTACAATAATGGCGGGTTTAGCTTGTGGCGAAACATCTCCTATTGCTTGGGAAATTCTAAAAGAAAATGCTGATGTATTCATGAAGGTTCCTGATTATGTTGCAGCTCGTGGTATGAGAATCATGGCTACTCCATTAAAAGGTGATCCAATGATTATTAGTGGTGAATCTGGTGCAGTAACACTCGGTGCTTTATACCAATTATTATCTTTACAAGGAAATGATGAACTAAAAGATTATTTAAAACTTGATCACACCAGTAATATCTTATTTATCAATACTGAAGGTAATACAGATCCAAAAAGTTTCAGACAGATTGTTTGGGATGGTTCAGATCCTGTTCCTGATACTTATAAAACAGAGAGATAATCTCTTTTTCATATTTAACTTATTACAGTCTCAATTTAGGGGCTGTAATTTTTCCTCTTTCAAAGATTATTTGCTACATCAATTTAATTTTAATATCGGATTAATATTTTAAGATAAAAAAAGAAGCCTTAGCTCCTCGTTTTAGTTTAATATAAATATGACTATTTAGATTTTATTTTTTTTATAATACTATTTATAAATAATTGCATTATTAAAATGGCAAAAGTACATCCAACAGCAAGTCCAATTGTATCTGCTAGCATATCAAATATATCAAAAGTTCTACCTACAAATATTTGTATTATCTCGATAATAACACCTAGAGGTACACCAAATAATAATGTTTGAAAAAAAGGAGCTTTAATCCAATTAATTTTAAAATCTTTATTTTCTAATAATTTCTTTGAAATTATTAGATCGGCAAAAGATAAAAATAGAAAAAAACCTAATACAGCATAAGCACTCATATGCTCACCTTTATCCGCTAAAGGAAAATTTCTAACCTGAATTGCATGGCTAGGAGGCAATAAAGAGGCAATAAGAATAAATATTGTTGATATAATAGAAAATATTTTTGGAAATTTAGACTTACTCATTAATTCTTCATTAAGTGCAGTCTTTTGTTCTAGACTAAATTCTTTCAAATTCATATAAATCTCCCTGAAAAGCATTATACTCTTCCATTTGTTCATTTAAAAGTTGTATTATCTTTGATTTATCGAAGAAATTTCTTGGAGCAGCAAGTCTATGAGAGGGACTCTCACAAATAATCCTTTGAACAATCATATCTGGTCTAAGTCTTCTAATAATAAACATACAATCTTCAATAGCGCGATCATTACTAGGGACACTAATTTCACCTAACATATACTCATCAAAAAATTGTGTTCCACCAAGAATATCAAGATTATGTATTTTAATACCTTCACTACCTACACTATTAATTAGTTTTACAGTAGCTCGTAAATCTTCTCGACTCTCACCTGGCAAACCTGTAATTATATGAGTGGATACTTTAATACCCCTTTCATGTAAAGAATTAACAGCTTTTACATAATCTTCAGAAGTATGTCCTCTTTTTATTCGCTCTAGGGTACTATTATTGCTACTTTGGAGACCAACTTCAACCCATACATCTGAAACTTTATTTTTATAAGAAGCAATTAACTCTATTATTTCATCATCCAGAGAATCTGGACGAGTCGAAATTATAAACTCTGTAAACTTATAAAGTGATAAGGCCTTATCATAAAGTTTTTTTAATTCTTCAACGCTGGCATAGGTACTAGTCCAAGCTTGAAAGTATATACTGTAGTAATCAACATTATAACGCCTTTTTATAAAAGACATTCCTCTTTCAACTTGTTTCTCTATGGAATCAAGACGAAGATCTAAAGGTTCAACTTTTCTAGGACCTTTTAAGGCAACATTTCTTTGAAAGATTGAAGATCTTTTCCATTTTCCTTCTTTAGTTCGATAGTAGGTTGGACTTGCTCCTGTTCCATCACAAAAGCTACACCCACCACTTCTATCGCCTTCTCTATTAGGACAAGAAAATCCTCCATCAATTCCGATTCTATATACACCGTGACCATATTTATTATTTAAATAGGTTGTGTAAGTGTTCCAACGGTTTTCCATTAAAAGAACTCAATTGTTAATGCAAATTTCTTATCAACTGAAAAGCCTAAACCTACAACTAAAGAAGCTTTATTAAATTTAGTTCCAATTCCAACATAAACGCCAATATCTGCTACTTCAAATATATTAATAGAACTTTCTGGATAGTGCATTAATGTTGCAGGGGGTGCAGTAGAATAAAGATTGTCATATGGATTATAAGAATCATAGGTTAAAAATTTTATTCCACTTTGAAGAAATATAGGTCCAACAAATTTCCCAAGCTCTTTCTGATAAGTTAAATCTATTAACATATAGCCTCTTCTGTATTGTGAATTAGCGTAACCTGCCATCCCTCTATATCCACCAAGTTGATAATAGGAATCTAATAGTTCTGGATTAGAATTTCTAAAACTTAAATTAAAGTTAAATTTAAAGGTATCCTGTTTATTGATTGGATAGGAATATTTTACTCCAAATTCGCCACTATAAGAAAAGTTATTATTATCATTTCCCAACATTCCATTTAAATTAACCAAAAATCCTGAAGTTGAAAACAAAGAAGGATCATGTACACTATAAACACTACCTAACATAAAGTGAAGTTGCGAAACAAATGGGTCAGTATAAGGTATTTGAGCTACATCGTTATTATTTAAATGATAAATTAGTTCTTTAGGAAGAGTTGAAGGAGAAAGGTATGAAATTTTATAAACAATATTAGATTGAAATAATAAATCACTAGCATATTGTAGCTGTGTTCCTAAAGAAATTGAAGCTTGTAATCCTGTTGATGTTATACGATTTTTAAAATAATTAGAGTTAACTGGAGATATTCCTCCCACAGATATAGAAAGACCTGCAATTCCATCAATTAATATCTTATCAGCTGATGAAATATTATAATAAAGTTTTCCAGTGCCTTTTGCTACATCTTTAAAGGACAAGTCTATACTTGCATCAAGATCAGTATCATTAACCTTTGCAAATATACCAGCTATATCTAAATTAGTATTAGCCCAACTATAGTTTTCAGGATTATTTGAAAAACCAAAGTAACCATCTAAGCTAATAGCAATTCTTGATGGTGACTTTTCCCAATCTCTTATATATAGGTATAAAATTCCTTCACTACTACTTCTTTTATTGTAAGGAGTAAAACTATATGAAGTTGTGGTAATATTGTTAATTTTATTAAACCGACTAATATCAGATTCTAGTTTATCCAAATTTGCGTCATTAAGAGTTTTACCAATAAACTCATCAAATATTGTAGATAAAGAATAACTTTGTGAATTTCTAGTTACATCAACAATTCTAACTTCTCGAACAAGTGGATCTGGGAGTTG
>JAENWY010000313.1 GCA_016649775.1 Spirochaetaceae bacterium | reverse complement strand
TGGTTTTGATAGGTGGTCATTCATTCCTGCTGATATTGATTGTTCAATATCTTCTGGCGATGCATTTGCGGAAAGCGCTATAATTGGAATAGTTTTATTAAATTTTCTAATCATTTTGGTTGCCTTTAAACCATCAATTTCAGGCATTCTAATATCCATTAGAATCACATCATAATGATGTTGCTTAACTTTATCAATTCCTATTAAACCATTAACTGCTATATCTAATTCCATTTTTTTATCTTTAAGAAGTTTGGAAATAATCATTACATTAATATCTTTGTCTTCACATATTAGGACTTTCTTACCAGCTAAACGTTCAAGTTTTTCCGAGTCTAACTTATTTGTATATTCTTCAATTTGTTGTGGTGTTGCTATGTCACTTTGGCAATTGATAGTGAACTTTGTTCCGTTATTGGGTGAACTTTCACATTCGATAGTGGCATTAAATAAATCAACTATTTGTTTTACAATTGAAAGACCTAAACCAGTTCCTTCTTCTTCAAAAGAAAGTATATTAGTTTCTTGAGAGAATTCATCAAACATTTTTGTTTGAAATTCTTTACTCATTCCAACACCATTATCGCTAATAATGCATTCAATATTTATATGATCATCTTTTTTCTTACACAATAGTGAGAACTTAACTTCACCTCCTCTTGGCGTATATTTTATTGCATTTGTTAAAAGATTTATAGCAACCTGTTTTATTTTTGATACATCAGAATAATAGTATAAAGTTGAAGTATCACCTTCAGTTTCTACTATTAAGTTAATATTCTTTTCATCTGCCCTAAGTTTAATTATTGATAGAATTTGATAAACAACACTATAAGGACTAAAAGTGATAGGCTGGAAAATTAATAAGCCGCTATTAATTTTTCTTGATTCAAGTACATCATTTATAAAAGATAGCAGATATACACTATTATCTCTGATTTTTGAGAAATAGTTTATTGCTATTGGATCTTTAGTTTCTTCTAGTCCAAATTTTGATATTGAGAATATAGCTCCTAATGGAGTTCTCATATCATGCGATAATCTGGATAAAAATGATGACTTATTTGTATTTGCTTTTTCTAATTCCTTTATATAAGCTTTTTCAATTTCATTAAATTTTGTTACATTACGAGCCATACCGATCACTGTAAATGGTTTATTATTTTTTTGATAAACTGTATGTGTTATTTCAAAAATAAACTCTTTACCATATTTATCAGTGAAGGGGAGTACTTCATAAGTTTGATTAACTTTATTTTTTAAAATAGCTTCTGGTATAGTAATTTTACCATTATCTATTGCACCATAAATAATTTCTGATATTTTTTTTAATTCTTTTGTTTTAATTCCATAGTCATTATAAGAAAAAGTTCCTTCTTTAATAATGTAATTCCACGTAATTAGTTCATTTTTGTTTAATAACTTATTTATTATATTAAAGGCTTGTCCATAGGTAGTGAAGTTCTCGGCAGATCCAATTATATATGTTACTTTTCCATCTTTATCTTTAACAGTTAAAAATCGAATATGAGCTAAAATATAATCATTTTTTTCAGGATGTAAAACTCTGATATTCTCTTCAACATTCTCTTCCCCCGATAAAGATCTTTCAAACATTGTACTAAAGTGTTGTATATCATCAATATGTATAACATGATAATCAAAAAAGACTTGAGGGTAATTCTTTAGAAATTTATTCTCACCCATTGTTTTATTAAAAACATTTCCATTAAATAAAAGTTCTTTTTTAACATCATAAATCCAATATAGGAAATTTGCTTGTGTCATTGATTTATTTAATGCTAAAATATTTGAATTTATTTCTAATGGTGATATTGAATCAGAATTATTTTCTACTTTATCAATCAAGTTCGTATGTTCTTTTTTATATTTGTGACTTGGGGTATTATTACGAAAAGTAACATAGATAATATGGGAATTTGAAGAAATTATTTCGGGGGAACATTCATTTACTAGCCAAAAATATTCACTATCTTTGTTAAATCTAAATCTATACTCTAAAGTAAAGGGCTCATTAAGTTTTTTATATATTTCTGAAATATTATTTTGTAAATCTTTAAGATCTTTGTGATAAACATGGTCATTTATTTCATTATTTAAAAGATTTATAAGTGATTTTCTTTCCAATTTAAAAAAGGAACATAATCCATCTGTAGCCACAAGTGTTTGTAGTTTTCTATCTTTATAAAAATAAATACACATAGGTGATTTTATTTTTTCTAATGTTGATACTTCACTTTCTGTAAATACAACTTTATCTAACATTTTCAATTTCCTTTG
>JAENWY010000101.1 GCA_016649775.1 Spirochaetaceae bacterium | reverse complement strand
TTTAACTTTTGTTTGATATTCACCGTTTGTCATTGGAATCATTGTGTATTCAACTTTTACATCTGGGTGAGTTTCTTGATAAGCAATTGCAAATGTTCTTAATTCGTTTGTAAAAGACCAAATTTTTAAAGTTCCACCAACTTTACCTGTAATTTCTGCAGGTGCTGTGGTTGTAACCTCTTTGCTACCATTAGCAAATATAGAACCAACACACATAGCACCAATTAGCGCCATGGACAATAATTTCTTTTTCATAAAATTCCTCCTGAATGAAAAATGCGTTTAATATAGAAACCGTTTTCTACATTTATATAATAACATGCATATAATAACTGTCAATCCACGAAACAACGAAATAAAAAAATATAAAATATTTTTTTATTATATTACCTAACAATTTTGTTAAGATATGTATTATTAAGTCATTCAAGTTATAAATATTTAAGAAAAGTAAATAATTTATATTTTAATTACTTATATGTAATAAACTTATATTATTAAATAATTTTTTAATAATTTTTTTGTAAGTTCTAAAAGCATAAATTTTTGTATATTTTAAGTGTGTTAAATTTATGGAACTACCTAATACATTATTTATCGAAACTTGTTTCGATAAGGTTTTAGATTAGGGAATATTATTCGAAATTTAATTTCAAATATTTTTAGAATATTAAATTTAATAGCATTAATTTAGAGGTTTCTAAAGAACATAAAAACATCTTTCCATAATTTTTTTGTTTAGACACATTGAAAAAAAGAGACTCAAATACAATGACTCATAATAAATGGGAGGTTTGTTTTTCACCTGTCCCCTTATATGAGCTACTGTAAAATGAGCCGCTTAATATATATCTTACTTTTATAAGTTTTATTCTTGAGTTTTATTTAATGCAATTAATAATTTATCTGCATCTAATCCATGTATCATACAAGCATCACTGATTGCTTCCATTTGTGCAGATGGACAGCCAATACAGTGCATACCATTTTCCACAAATGTGTCTATTAGTTCTGGGTGTTCTTTAACTACATCTCCTATGATCATCTCTTTTGTAAATTTAGCCATTGTATTTATCCTTTAGTTCTTGAAGAATTGCTAAACAATTCTTGTAAACTTCTTTATTTTGTTCATTATTCTCATGAGCATGTGTTTCATTCTCTACTATTTTCATATTTTCTTCACTTAGTGAACGAATTGCAAATTGATAAACAGCTTCATCTTCTTTATCTATATGTCTAGCGAGTAGAGCTCCATAACAAATAGAGTTAGCTATAATATCAAGTTTTAATTCATCACTTGGAATTTTCTCATATTTTTCCACTGCTTCTAAAATTGTTTTTACATGTAATCTTCCAAGATCATGCTCAACCATCATTCCGCCTCTAATTAATTGAGTAGCAACTGGTGGTAAAGTTTCCATCATAACTCTAAAAAGAATTTTCTCTTCTTTTTGGTGATGGTATTTATCTGCAAAGTTCTTACTAAAATAAATAGCTTTTTTAAAATCTTCTACTTCTACTTCATTTCCTCTAAGAATACTTAGAGACATAGCCTTAAGTTGATTAGTAAAATCGATAATAATTTCATGTTCTTTAATTAAAATGTCTATTGAATACATTATTTTTCCTCAATTACAAATTCTCTTTCAGTTAAGTGTGAATAAGAAAGTGTGGTCTTATATAGAAGTCCTTTAATAACTTCATCCTTTAATACTTGGTATAATGCTTTATCATTCCAGTATTCACTGTGAATATCTTTGTTTTCTTTGTAAATTATTTTTGTGTCGGTAATTCCTTTGACACTTTCAATTCTGTCGCAAGGCATTCCAGAAACCATTAATTTGCCTAATAGCTCATAAGCTTTTTGTGCTGAAACTGAACTATCAAAAGAGTTACTAAGTCCAAAATTAAATAAAGTTTCCTTTATAACTTCTAGAGTAATACCTTTTTCTAAAAGAGTTTCTACACTTAGAGCTAATCTTTTTTCAGTAATGTATATGCGTTCTTGTAAGAACGTATGTATATTGGGCGTATTAACAATATCTTGAAGCTCGCCTTTTTCAATTGTGCCAGCTACAACATCGATATTTAATCCAACAGAAAGTTTTAAAAGTTCTTCAACTTCTGTTTCTTGAAATTTGATTTTATTGAATACCCAATTATGTATTGGTCCTATTTGTTCATTCATTTTTAATTCCTATTAACTTAAGATGAATTCATTATAATCTAATATAATATTTAATCTGTTGCTTTTGCAACATAACATAACAAATGTTAAAATAATTTAATTTTATTAATTTCTCTCTCTTGATTGACAAAACTATGTAATTGTTTAAGATTTGGTTCATGATCAAATTTAAAAAAAGAATTTTTTATAGATATTTATATATAGTTACCACATCAATTTTGATAATAATGCTCTCCTCTTGTTCTAAAGAGGTTAAGCTAGTTGGGGAAACAGAATTTAAACTTGGAACAGTTTGTACTATATCACTTCCTGAGGGTACTGATGAGTTAATTTATAAGGGTGCATTTAATGTACTAGATTTAGTTGAAAAAGAGATTTCAAGAACTTCTGAAACTAGTGCTATTAGTATTTTAAATGTAAATAAGAGTAATAGTTTTAATAAAGAGACTTATAAACTTCTTCAAGATTCATATAAGATGAGTGAACAAAGTAATGGCATTTTTGATCCTAGTATAGGATTAGCCGTATCCCTTTGGGATATTGGAGGTATAAATCCTCGTATTCCTTCAACTAAAGAATTAAGTGAAATTGATACAAATTATAAAGATGTTAAATTTGATGACAAAAATAGAGTAGTAAGTATTCCTTTGAATATGGAAATTGATCTTGGGGCAGATGGTAAAGGTTACAGTGCTGATTTAATAAGAGAATATTTAGTTTCTAAGAATGTTAATAAAGCTATTATTAATCTTGGTGGAAATATTTTATTAATTGGCTCTAAAAGTGATAATGTAGATTGGGTTATTGGTTTACAAGATCCTAATAAGGAAATTGGAAACTCATATATTTTATTATCTCTTTCAGATACCTCTGTTGTCACTTCAGGAACCTATGAGAGATTTTTTATTAAAGATGGAATAAAATATCATCACATATTATCTCCATCAACTTTATATCCTGCTGATTCTGATATAATTAGTTCTTCAATTATTTCAAAAAATTCAACACTTTGTGATATGCTTTCAACCACTTGTTTTATAATGGGTTCAAAGAAAGCTTTAGAGTTTATGAAAAAATATCCACAGGCCAGAGCAGTATTTTTACTGAAGGATGGGTCTGTTGTATTTAGTGATAATTTTGATAAAGATTATCAAATTACCAATAGTGATTATAGTATTATTAATTAGGCTCATAAATATTAGGGTTGTTTCTAGACCCAAAGCTTTGTCCTGAGGTAACTGTAATATAAAAATCATTTTGAGTATTTGTATCACTATATTCCCCCCATTTATCAGCAAATCTATTTATCGTTCTAGTAGATGTTTCATTTGTGCTATTAACTGCTGCATTTGAGAGAGGTTTATCAATTTCCCAATCGCCACTGTTCATTAGTGTTGTGGCACATTCTTCTATGCCCCTAGATGCAAATCCACTGAATGTTGAACTACTCTTATTTGAATAGATTATACAGTCTTGAATAAGAGCATCCACTTCTGGATTTTCACTTATTAAAAGACAACCATTGTTTGAACTTAATCCTTGGAGTTTTTCACTCATATAATCACAATCTGTATTATCTCCAAAACCTATTACAATTAAATCTCCTTCAAAAGCTTCTAGATTCGGTAATACACAACGATCACTGTAGTTGTAATTAAATCCATCAGCGATACTTATTCCGGCTAAATTTCCAGATTTAGTACATATTATTTCGACTCGATCTACATATTTTTTACTTCCTTTAGTGCTAATTTCTGATATCAATAATTGAGCAGGATTTGTATTTTTAGCAAAACAATAGGATTCAACGGTGGTTGTATTACCACTTAAATCTGAAACTTCAGCTTTAATATTATATCTTTTTCCTGGTATTAGTTCTATTTTTGAATAAATAATTAAGGTATAACCTTCAACTTTAAAGGAATTTGTTTCACTATCTTCAAACATTACTTTAGTACTATTTCTATCTTTTAACTTTTCAGAGAAAGAAAGTGTAAATGCGTAATGAGATTCTCCATTAATTTTTATAAGGGATGGTGGTATGGAATCTACATAACTCAATAAATCAATTATGGTGGTATTTTGATTTTCACAACTTGTGCAAGATATAAGTATTAGGCAATAGAATATGATTATTACTAAATTATTAATTTTCATAGTAATTTTTACTAAAAAAAAGGTTTTTTGCATTAATGTTTTTAAATGTTAAAAATTTACTATGTTTTTACGATAATGGGTAATCAATTTTTCTTTAAATGATTGAACGAATAACTACTTTGTTGTATTCTAAACTTATGAGCATCATAAAACCACATAAGCTAGGGGTCATTGCTGGTCCTGGAAGCGAATATTTTACTAGCAAGGTTGTGAAGCATCTTAGGCATTTGTATAAAGAAAGATATGATAAACTTTCAAAGGCACTTGCACGAAGACACAACATGAGTGAGGAGCAAATCTTACAATACGTCACATTAGTTGATGATATGAATAGTAAGAAGATTCCTAATAGGAAATGTCCGACACAATTTCAATGTGAGGATTTTACCATAAAGGCAAAGTATACAAGATTTGCTAATGGGGAAGTAAAAGCAGAAATACTTAATCCTGTAAGAGGGCTAAGGGTATTTTTTGTATATGATATTTCAAACATGGAACCTATTAAGGTAGCAGGTAGCGATTTACCAATTCCTCTTTCGATTAATGATCATTTAATGTTTTTATTCACCACTATTAATGCAATTATGCTAGCTGGTGCTGAATCAATTACATTAGTTCTTCCCACCTTTCCTTATGCTAGGCAGCATAAGAAAACAAGTAGAGAAGCTTTAACGGCTAGTCTATTTAGCCACATGTGTGAAATGTTAGAGGTTGAGAGAATTATTACTCTTGATATACATTCACGTGAAATTGAAAACAGTTTCACTCACACTCATTTAGAGAACTTACATGGATCTTATCAAACTCTAATCGCCCTTAGTCGATTAGTTGATTTAAGTGACCCTGATATTGTAGTAGTTTCTCCTGATACAGGTGCTATATCTAGAAACAAATTCTATGCAGAAGCATTGCACAGACCTTTAGCTATGCTTTACAAAGAAAGAGATTACTCAATAGTAAGTACTGATGCAAATCATACTAATATTAAGAGTATCGTTCTTCTTGGTGATGTAAAAGGTAAAACTGTTCTAATGGCAGATGACATGATAGCTACTGGTGGCACTATGATAACTGCTATGAGAGAGTTAATGCACCGTGGTGCAAAAAAAGTTATTTGCATGATTTCTCTTCCCTTTTTCAATGGTGGTGGTATTGAAAACTTTGATAAAGCATACAAGGAAGGTGTTTTTTATCGAATTATTGGTACAAATGCTGTAAATCATGGTCATGATTTACTAGATAAACCTTGGTTTGTACAAGCTGACATTTCAGAATTATTTGCTAGAACAATTTCTCGTCTCCATCATGGTAGATCAATTTCTCCATTACTTGATAATAGAAAATTTATTCAAAAATTAATTGATTCTCAGCAGGCCTCAGGCGCGTTTGGTAATAAAAAACTAGATGTAGCTAAAAAAGATGTTGAAAAATCTAAAGAAAAATAATATAAGGTTATAAAGTATTATTTATCATATAAAGCTACTCATAGAGTAGCTTTTTTTCATCTCTAAATGTTTATAAAAATAATGCAATATTGCATTTTTATGATATATTGTGTATGTTTAATACACAAGCCAAAACAAAAAGAAACAACTGCATTGCAGTAATAGGAGTTTTTTATGCAAATGTCACACCGTATTTCAGGATTTCAAGCATCACCAATTAGACGTTTATCTCCACTAGCGCGTGCTGCAGAAAAAAGAGGAACAAAAATTCATTATTTAAACATTGGACAACCAGATATTGATACCCCTCAGGTAGCACTTGATGCTGTTCATAATTATAGTAAGTCTTTTATTCCCTATGGTCCTAGCGAGGGTTTACCAGAATTAAGAGAGGGCTTAGTAGAGTACTATAAAACTTTAGGAGTAAATGATTTAGAATCAGATGATATCCTTATAACTACAGGAGGCTCAGAGGCTTTGCAATTTACATTTATGGCTCTCTGTGATCCCTTTGATGAGATTATAATTCCAGAACCTTACTATACTAATGTTACATCATTTGCTAGGGCAGCAATGGTAAATTTAGTCCCTGTAACTTCATTAATAGAGGATAATTTTTCTCTTCCTCCGATAGAAGAATTTGAATCAAAAATTACTCGAAAGACTGGTGCTATATTAATATGTAGTCCAAATAATCCAACCGGTTACATATATACTAAAATGGAGATGCTTCAATTATTAGAATTAGTGAAACGTAATGATATTTTCTTAATTGTTGATGAAGTATATCGTGAGTTTTGTTATAATGGTGAATTTACTAGTATCCTAAGCTTTAGTGAATATTCAGATAGAGTTATTTGTGTTGACTCTTTTAGTAAAAGATACAGTATGTGTGGAGCTAGAATAGGTGCTCTTGTTACAAAAAATAGAGAGTTCTTAGATAGTGTTTTAAAATTATCACAGGCAAGATTATGTCCACCAGATATAGAACAAGAGGCTGCAATTGCTGCTTTAAAAACTGACACAGTCTATATTGATAACGTTAAAGAAGAATATAAGAAAAGAAGAGATTTTTTGTGTGAAGGTCTTAGTAAGATAGATGGTGTTATTAGTTGTGTCCCTAAAGGAGCCTTCTATTTAGTTGCACAATTACCAGTAGATAATGCTGAGGATTTTGCTAAATTCCTACTAAATGATTTCTCCTATGATGGTGAGTCTGTAATGATTGCACCGGCAGAAGATTTCTATGTAACAAATGGTATTGGTAAAAAACAAGCGCGTATAGCTTATGTATTAAATACAAATGAATTAAAGAGAGCTATAAAATGTCTTGATGAAGGGTTAAAAGCTTATAACTCAAGATAGATATTTCTTAATTATTTAAAGCACTGGTATTAATTTTACCAGTGTTTAATTCTATTTGTTTTTTGTAAAATTTTATTTTAGATAGTGGTTATTTATTTTTTCCTAAGAGTTTCAATACCTGTATTATCGTAAACAAATAAGAGAATATTAGATTATCTATGTTAAAAAAATAGATGCTTTATTGTCTTCTCTGGCTAAAGTAATAAATAATTAGGTAATAAAATAAATTTAATTAGTTATTTAAGGAGCCTTTGAATTAGATACTAATTATATATACTAGGATTCAAAAATAGGTATCAATTGGACTTATTCACAAGCCGCTAGACCCCCCAATAGTTTTACCCTTTCAAGTAGAAATTAATAGATGTCTTTCTTTTCGAGCAACTTGTAATTATCTTTAATGCTAGTTCCATTCAAATCCGAACAACAAAATGCCAGCATGCAGACAAAATAATGGATTATTATTTGCTATTTTCCTGCAAACTGAAAATAATTATAAGTAAAATTATTGAAATAATAAAATTATATACTAACCCTACAACTTATGGTTAACTTTTAGGTACTATTCAGACAAATGTTGGATGCGAACAGTGTAATTCTACATATAAAAAAAATATTACATTTTGTACGTAATTTTCACTTATAATCATGTAGAAACTCTTTAATTCTCAAATTATATAGCTTATCATTTAGGTATCAAATTACCTAAATGAGTGCATAATGAGGGCATAATGAGGAGAATAAGTAGTATTAAAATCTGAGAAATTTTAAAATATTGTATAAATTTGAGAATATATGCTCTAATGCTTGTATTCTTAATATTTAGTTCATACAATGCAACTTATGTTATTCTATTTTGCCTATTTTTTTG